>JAZNDV010000046.1:0-3029 GCA_045588285.1 Eubacteriales bacterium | reverse complement strand
GTCCTTCAAAGGCGTCAACCAACAAAAGAACGCCGTTGACCATCTTCAAAATCCGTTCCACCTCTCCGCCGAAATCAGCGTGCCCCGGGGTATCAACGATGTTGATTTTGGTGTCTTTGTATTTTACTGCCGTATTTTTTGCAAGGATCGTAATTCCCCGTTCACGCTCAATGGCGTTGGAGTCCATTACCCGGTCGTTTACTTCCTGATTCTCACGGAAAACGCCGCCTTGTTTCAGCATCTCGTCCACCAGCGTGGTCTTCCCGTGGTCAACGTGGGCGATGATGGCAATATTTCTTAAATCTTCACGGATCATGGAACTTCTTCCTTCCTGGGTTTTATAAATCTTTATTACAACCATATATTATACTGCATTCTCAGAGGAAAATCAATACTGTTTCAAAAAAATTCCGCTTTTTGTAGAAAAATAAGAGACCGAAGAATCTTCTTCGGTCTCTTGATGTTACGTATAACTTCGGTCAATTTGCACCACTGCCCGAACGTTTTCGTGGTTTTGTGCCACCATTGCAGTGATCTTTTCAAGGGCCTCGGCTTCGGTCAGCTTGCTGTCAAAGGGCAATACCGCGTCGAAAATTACGTTGGTGTGGGTGGGACCCGGTACGGCACGGAAATCGTGAATCGAAATCCCCGCATGCAGGGTTTTGATCTCTTCGGAAATGGCGCTTCGAAGGGCAGCGACGGTTTCATCGTCGGTGACGATAGGATCCATGTGAATGACGGCAATGCACCCCAATTTAGAGGCGATCTCCTGTTCGATGTTGTCGATCAGATCGTGAGCGTGCCAAATATCTGCATCGGCGGGAACTTCCGCGTGGAGGGATACGATCTTCCGCCCCGGTCCGTAGTCGTTGACGATCAGATCGTGGATTCCGGCAACTTCCTTTTTCTCTATAACGATGCGTTCGATCTCCTGCACGAATTCCGGTTCCGGCGGTTGCCCCAGCAGGGGAGAGACCGTCTCCTTTGCGGAACGAAATCCGGCGATAAAAATCATGATCGCCACCGCAGCGCCGCAATATCCGTCGATATTATATCCGGTAAAATGCCCGATAATCGTTGCACTCAGCACCACCGCCGTTGCCACCGCATCACCCAGCGAATCGGTCATGGTTGCCATCATCGCCGCGGAGTGGATTTTTTTGCCCACGGAACGGTTATAAATTCCCATGTAGATTTTAACGGCGATGGAAACGGTAAGTATGATTCCGGTCAGCCAACGGAATTCGACGGCTTCCGGATTCAGAATCTTTTCAACGGAAGATTTCCCCAATTCAAATCCCATCAGCAGAATCAAGAGGGAGACCAAAAGTCCCGAAATATATTCAATCCGTCCGTGCCCAAAGGGGTGCTGGGGATCCGGTTTTTGTCCTGCCAGCCGAAATCCCACCAGCGTAATCAGGGAAGACCCGGCATCGGACAGATTGTTAAAAGCGTCCGCCGTAATGGCGATGGAGCCCGAAAGAAGTCCTGCAAGCAATTTCCCGCAGAACAACAGTAAATTTAATACGATTCCCAAAATTCCGCACAGTACCCCGTATTTTTGGCGTACTTCGGGGTTGGACACGTCATCCCGGTTCTGAATAAACCATTTGGATAGAAGAGATACCATAAAATAACCTTCCTTTCACCGTGTCAGTATATCACGAATCCCGTTTTTTGTCAAGATTTCATTCTCGTTTTTTCTCTCTGCTTCATTCGTCTTTTCCCTTCTTTCTTCGTGGGAATCTTTTGCCGAAAACCGAATCCGGTGTCGAGGGAATTCGGACGGTGCTGAATCCCCCTTTCACCGTTTGCTAAAATCTGCAAAAAGACCGTTGTATAATAATTCTACGCCAACGGCGGCGCGTACATAACACACACGACGTAAAAAAATCAAGGAGGTTCAAAAATGTATCGCTTTACGGGAAAAATTTATCGTGAAATCCCAACGTCCGCCCTGACCGTTCAGCAGAAGATGCGGAATCGCATTGACGAAAATACTCTGGACGGATTATGCGAGAATATCCGGCAGATCGGAATGGTTCACCCTATTACCGTCCGCTATTGCGGGGAGGGAAAATACGAGATCGTTGCCGGAGTGCGCCGTTATCTTGCGGCGGCTCGGTTGCAGATGGATAAAGTTCCTTGTATCGTAACCGATTTCAATCGGGGTGAGGCGGCACTTCTTTCTCTGTCGGAAAACTTGCAACGGAAAAATCTCAACTGTTTTGAAGAAGCCGAGGGTATGTTGCTTGTGACGGAACTTTTGGGATTGACTCAGGAACAGTTAGCACAAAAATTAGGGAAGAGCCAATCTGCAATCGCAAACAAAATGCGGTTATTGCAACTGTCCCCCTATTTGCGGGAAGAAATTCTGTCTTCTCAACTATCGGAACGCCATGCCCGTGCGCTTCTGTCGGTGGACGGTGAGACCTTGCGCCGCAAAGTGTTGCGGGTTACCGTCGACCGGGGGTACCGGGTAGCGCAGATGGAATCCTATATCGAAAAGCTCAAAGCCGAGCGGCCGAAAAAACCTGAGAAAAAGGAGAAGATTTGCAAAGGATTTTGCCGGGATCTGCGGTTGTACCTGAATTCCATCAACCGCACCGTAAATTTGATGAAGAATTCCGGCTTCGACACCCATTGCGAAACGACCGAAGAAGGATCGAAGATCATATATCACATCGAGATCGCAAAATGATGAACGGTTAAGGTAAAATCAACCCCAATTCATCGTACAAAATTACCCGGAAGGTCCTCAGCAGTTTTTCCGCGTCCTGAGGGAGCATATTCAGTTCCAGCGCTGCCTGTACTTCCGTGTGGGTCTTCGACCAATAGATCAACTGCAACAGGTCAAAGATCTTTTCTCCGTTGGGGTACCACAGGATCCGGTTCATCGCCCCTTCCACCGCTTCCCGGTTGAAGATCATGCGTTGATAGATTCGGTCTGTGTTGATCCTCGGATCGGAGGAGGGCATTTCGCTTAAGCGTTTCAGCGATTTTTGAAATTTATCATAGGGGTATTCTTC
>JAZNDV010000045.1:0-13842 GCA_045588285.1 Eubacteriales bacterium | reverse complement strand
TTCTTGACGTGGGGCAAGGAAATTGTTTCGTTACGCTTTTGAATAACGAAGCCTATGTCGTCGATTGTGGAGGGACGAAAGAACCGGGCATCGTTGCCGCGGATTATCTCACCTCCGCCGGAATCGACACGGTTCAATTTGTTTTAATTTCCCATCTTCACGACGATCATGCCAATGGATTGAGTGATCTTTGTGCTGAAAAAGAGATTTTGGAAATCATCATTCCCTACACCGAAGGCGATGCGGCTCTTTATGCGGAGATTACCGCTCTTGCCGCAGAAGAAGGGGCAACTATGACGGTGATTGAAGAAGATGCCCAGCGCACCCTTGGAAATTCTACGTTACGGTTATTGACCAAGCATTTGGATCCCGCCTCTGACGATCAAAACGAAAACTCTATCGTTGGGTTCTGTGAATATGGAAATTACCGCGTCATGTTTACCGGCGATATTACCTCAAAGGCGGAAAAGCGTATGGTTTCCGCTTATGGAAATGCCCTGAAGTGCGATGTTCTTTCCGTCCCCCACCACGGATCAAAATCTTCTTCCAGTGAGAATTTTCTGAAAGCCTGTTCCCCCCTTTACGCCGTAGTTTCCGTAGGTTTGAAAAATTCCTACGGTCACCCCGCGGAAGAGGCGATCAACCGAATTTCCAACGTCGGAGCGACGTTATTACGTACGGATAAACTGTCTACGGTCACCATTCGTTCCGACGGAACGATGATGGAGGTGTTGTCAGAAAATGAGTCTTGAACGATTAAAAGGCGACATCGATGCGAAAACCTTCCGCCGTCTCTATTATTTTTCCGGATCGGAACCTTATCTGAAACGGTTTTATCTCAACTCCCTTGTTTCCGCTTTACTGCCGGACAATACGGATACCGACTTGCACCGTTACGAAGGGAAAAGTCTTGACGTTGACGTATTTTCCGAAGAACTCTGGCTTTGCCCCATAGGTGAATATAAGGTTCTTTTGATTTCGGATCTCCCTGCGTCTTCTCCTGTCTCGGAATTTTTGGCAGGAGACGATTGCGAAATTCCTGAGGACACGGTTGTCATTATCTATCAACAGACCGAGACCCCCGATTCCCGGACAAAATCCTTCAAGGATCTGAAATCCCGGGTGGAGCGTGACGGACTGTTTTTAGAAATCAAAACGGTGGACGACGCTACTCTGTCCCGCTGGGTTACGCAACAGTTTCAAAAGCGGAATTGTTCGATTGCTCCTGCCGAAGTTTCTTATTTTCTCTCGGTGGAAGAACGAAATATGGAATTTATGCTGACGGAGATCGACAAAATCTCCGCATACTGCCACGGTTCCGTTTCTCGGGAAGCGTTGGAAAAACTCTGTGTCAAGACCGTTCAAGCCCGGGCGTATGAATTGAACGATTTAATTTTGGAAAAGAAATCCGACCGGGTATTTGAGGTCCTCAACGACCTTCGTGCGTTACGTACCCCGCCCCAGATGATTTTAGGTTCTCTCTTTTCTTGTTTTGCAAATCTGTATAAATTGAAAGAAATGGAAAATCTGTCCGAAGACGCCCGCGGGGCGGAAACAAAGATGAAGCCTTTTCTCGTCAGGAAATACGCCCGTTATCTGGATTCGATTCCTTTGGAACGGTTGGACAGATTGATGGATCTTTGCGCAGAAATTGACGTATTGTCAAAATCTTCCGCAACCGATCCGGACTTGTTGGTCGTTCAACTTCTTACTCAGGCATTGGAGGTTTTATGATCCATACCGATCGTGTTATCGTGGTGGAAGGGAAATATGACCGCATCGCCCTTTCCCGGGTCGTGGACGGTGTAATTGTGGAAACCGGGGGATTCGGAATCTTTTCCGATGACGAAAAGCTGGAGACGATACGGACCCTTGCCAAGGAAAAAGGGCTGATCCTTCTTACAGATTCTGACCGTTCCGGAATGGCGATCCGGAATTATCTGATCGGAGCCATCGGTCCGCAATATATTCAAAATGCCTATATTCCGGATTGTTACGGAAAAGAAAAACGTAAACAGCGACCTTCCTCGGAAGGAAAGTTGGGTGTAGAGGGTATGAGTGAAGATATTCTTTCTTCCATATTGGAATTTGCCGTAACGCCAAAACCTGAGAAAAAAGAGCCCATTACCAACGCTGATCTATACAATACGGGACTTCTCGGAACGGTCGAGAGCAAAAAGGCGCGGGAGAAATATCAACAATATCTCGGATTGCCGGCTCATTTATCTCCCCGAAAATTTTCAGAGATCCTCAATCTTCTCCGCACACGAGATGAATTTTTGAGCGAAATAGAGGAGTTGTTATCATGAACTATGAATTTATAGTCCCTTTGTCTGAAGAGGAATTTTCTTCCTTCGTTCAGTCCTTGCCCCATTGCAACTTTATGCAGAAACCTCAATGGGCACGGGTAAAAAACGCTTGGCAAAGCGTTCTTTGCGGATTAAAGCGGGAAGGAAAGACGGTTGCCGTTGCTCATCTTTTGATTCGTCGTCTTCCGTTGGGACAAAAGTTGATCTATTCTCCCCGCGGATTGCTGTTGGATTATTCCGATCGAGAAGTTCTTGCCCGCTTTACGGACGAGCTGAAACATTATGCTGAGGCGTCGGGCTCGTATATGATTCGTATTGATCCTGAAATCGTTCTTTCCCGGAAATACAAAGGAGAAGAAGCTCGGGACGGTTCCGGATACGAGTCTCTGAATTCTCTGAAAGAACAAGGTTGGAAACATATGGGGTTCGCCACGGATTTTCATTCCTATACTCAGCCCCGTTACAATGCTGAATATCCTTTAACGAAAGACGGAGCTCCGGTCAGCGACGAGGAAATGCTAAAGGGGTTTGATAAAAAACTTCGTAAATTTATCGGTCGTTATACCGAATCCCGCGGAATCTTTTTTACCTATGGAAATTCGGAAGAAGATATTAAGCTCTTCTGTGAGATTTCCTCTCATACGGAGGAACGCCAACACATTTTATTGCGGGATCCAGCGTATTTTACGCGAATGAAGGAGGCGTACGGGGACGACTGTATGTTTTTCTTTGCAAAGATCGATCTGAGGAAATTTATCGAATTTCTTGATGCGCAGCCCCAAGATGAACAAACGCAAAAAGACAGGGAAGAGGCAGAGAAATGGCTGCAACAAGGAGAAGTCATACCCATGTCGGCTTTGCAAATGATCCGTAGTAACGATACGGCGTATCTTCTTTACAGCGGATTTGACGACCGGGTCTTTCCTCGGTTTCGTACTACAAATCAGATTCGTTATGAAGCGATGCGATATTTCCGCGATCGTGGATGCTCCGTTTTCAGTTTTATGGGAATTCGCGGAGATCTTAACGATCCGCTTTCGGATTTCAAATTAAAATTTAATCCGACCGTCATTGAGTACGTCGGAGAGTTGGAATATCCTGTCAAACCGTTTCAGTATCGATTGATGACGAAGTTTTTACCATTTGCAAAACGCTGGTATCTCCGTCTTGCCCGTCTGTTAAAAGGAAAAAAATCGCGATAATAAAAAACCCTCCCCGCTGTTTTGGGGAGGGTTGCGGTATTCTTACAAATAAGGGAGGCTTTTCTGATGAAAAGCCTCCCAAGTAATTCAGAAGTCAGGTGGAATTAAAGATATTTTTTCAGTTCTTCAGAGAGTTCGCTCTCGTCCTTGCTGAGCGTAATGGTGATATCAATATTACGGATTACTTTACTAACTTCTGCAAGAAAAGCTTCCAAAGCCTTCAAATCATCGCCGCAAATCTTCGTGATAGAATCGACAAAGATGTCCGTAATGTCATAATTTGCAGACATCAATCCGCAGAGAAAACCAAAGAAGCGGTCATAGGTATTAATATCGTATTCGTCAGAACTGATAAGACGAACCTTGTGGCTGATATCATAAATCAGTTTTCTCCCTTTTTCAATGCAGACGACACAACCGCGGTCTGAAGCCATAGCGGCGTTTGTTTCTGCGATAAGGGTCTTGGTTTTTCCGGTACCTTTGAGTCCAACAATAAGTTTAATCATGGGGGAATGTCCTCCTCTTTCTTTTTGCTGATTTCATTATAACATATTTTTTTCCAGATTGCAAGAGGGAAATGAAATATTTTTCTCAAAGTGGAGAAATTATTTTAATTTTGCCTCAAGTTCCGATCTCATGTCTTCGTATCCGGGTTTTCCCAACAGAGCAAACATGTTCTTTTTATAGGCTTCTACTCCGGGCTGATCGAAGGGATTGACACCTAACAGATAACCGGAAATAGCACAGGCTTTCTCATAGAAATAGATCAGATAGCCTAAAGAATGTGCGGAAGCGTCTTCCAATTCGAGAACAACGGAAGGAACCCCGCCGTCCATATGAGCCAATGCGGTGGCTTGGAACGCTTTCATATTAATGTCCTGCATAGATTTTCCTGCAAGGAAGTTCAGACCGTCAAGATTTTCAGGGTCTACATCAACTATCAAATCTTGTTTGGACTTGTTGACCCACAAAACCGTTTCATACATCGTCCGCATTCCTTCCTGGAGATACTGACCGAGAGAGTGAAGGTCCGTGGAGAAAATCATGCTGGTGGGGAAGAGTCCCTTGCCGTCTTTCCCTTCGCTTTCACCATAGAGTTGTTTGATCCATTCTCCTAAGCACCAGAGATAGGGTTCATATCCAACGGTAACTTCAATGGAACGGCCCTTTCGGAGAAGAATGTTGCGGATTGCGGCAAATTCATAGCAGGGATTTTTACACAGATCCGGATCGGAAAAATCTTTCATTGCATCTGCGGCACCCTTCATCAACGCGTCAATATCGATTCCGGCAGCTGCAATGGGCAAAAGTCCCACGGGAGTCAATACGGAGAATCGTCCGCCCACGTCGTCGGGGATAACGAAACACTCGTAACCTTCTCGATCAGCCAAGGATTTCAATGTTCCCCGGGCTTTGTCGGTGGTAGCGTAAATACGTTGCCTTGCACCGTCTTTTCCGTATTTCTTCTCAAGATATTCTTTCAGAATGCGGAATGCCAGGGCAGGTTCCGTTGTCGTTCCGGACTTGGAAATGATATTAACGCTGACGTCTTTTCCTTCGCAAATTGACAGCACTTCCTGCAAATGAGTGGAAGAAATCGAGTTTCCGATAAAGTAAATTTCCGGAGTTCCTTCCCTCTTCAGATTGTTGTACATGGGGGATTTTACAAATTCAATGGCGGCACGGGCACCTAAATAAGAACCCCCGATACCGATAACTAAAAGAATGTCGGAATTCTTTTTAATTTTATCTGCAGCAATTTTAATGCGAGCAAATTCTTCCTTGTCGTAATTGACGGGAAGGTCAACCCAGCCAAGAAAATCATTCCCGGCGCCGGTTTTATTCATAAGTATGCGATCTGCTTCGGCAACGTAAGGTTTTAATCCTTCGTATTCGTTTTCTTTGATAAAACCGTTCAAATACTGCTTGTTTACTTTTAGCACCATAATATATATTCTCCAATCCGATAATTGATAAAAATATCAGTTAATAGAAAAATCCGAACTGTCGTATTCCGGCAGCGCGGCGGGACGGCGGGGGATCCGCTTCAAAGAACTGTAGAGGAACTTTTTACAGTCGACCTGAGGTTGGATCAATCCGTACTTTCTGCATAGGATGTTTCCGTCACTGAGAACGGTTCCGTTCTTGCAATATTCACAATTCGGTTCTATATTTTTACGAAACATGCGGGCACCCCTTCTTTTTTTACAATTATAACACAGATTGGGAAAGATTTCAAGCACGATATGTGTGCTAATTTCAAATTAAATTTTACTTTTATTAAAACTTTATTTACAAATTAAATCTTTTGTATTATAATGGAGATAAACTATAAGAGGAATGAATGTCAGTAATGGTTGAAGGAAAGTACGTTTCGCAAGAAGAAATTCAAAGACAATGGGATTATATCGTAGCGATTCGCAATCTGATCGAAGAGAAACAAAGAAATAACGGCAGGCCGGTCGTTGCATATACAAAAACATTCGGTTGCCAACAAAATGAAAACGATACGGAACGGATCAACGGAATGTTGTCCGAAATGGGGTTTGTCTTTACCGACGATCCGACAGAGGCAGACTTTATTTTGTTTAATACTTGTGCCGTCCGCGATCACGCAGAGCAAAAAGTATATGGAACGGTGGGTTCTCTTGCTTCCTTGAAACGGAATAAACCCGATACGATCATTGCTTTGTGCGGCTGCATGATGCAACAAACTTCGGTTTCAGAAGAGATACGCCGTAAGTTCCGCCACGTAAATTTGCTGTTCGGTCCTCACGCTCTTTACCGTTTTCCGGAAAATCTTTATAAGATTTTAACCGGTTCGGATCGAATCTTTGACAACGCCCCCTCCGATGGGAATATTGCGGAAGGATTGCCGGTGCGCCGAACGGACAAAACGAGAGCGTGGGTATCCATTATGTCCGGTTGCAATAATTTTTGCACTTATTGTATCGTTCCTCACGTTCGCGGACGGGAACGAAGCAGACCTCCGGAATCTGTATTAAGAGAAGTTCAATCGCTGATCGGGCAAGGGTATAAAGAAATTACGCTGTTGGGACAGAACGTGAATTCTTATTGTAACGATTTAAGTATTGACTATGATTTTGCCGATCTTCTTCGGGAAATCGACTCTTTTGAGGGCGAATTCACAATTCGGTTTATGACGTCTCACCCCAAAGATGCCTCGGAAAAATTGATTAATACCATTGCGGAATGTCCCCATATTTCAAGGCATATTCATCTTCCGTTCCAATCCGGAAGTAATCGGATTTTGAAATTGATGAACCGGAAGTATACCCGCGAAGATTATCTGAATCTGATCTCCCTTGCAAAGAAAAAGATTTCCGGCGTCGTTTTCACCTCTGACGTTATCGTTGGTTTTCCTTCGGAAACGGAAGAAGATTTTCAAGATACCATGTCCTTGATTCGTGAAGTCGAATTCGACGGACTTTTTACCTTCTTGTATTCGCCCCGGAACGGAACTCCGGCCGCCGTAATGGAAGACCAGATTCCCGACAACGTAAAAAGTGACCGTTACCGCCGTCTTTCCGCACTGCAAAGTGAATTGTCTTTCCAAGCGAATCAAAAATTCGTCGGACAGGTTATCACCGTTTTGGTAACCGGACAAAATGAAAAAAATCCGGCTCTCTGCGATGGACGGACCGAAAGCAATAAATTGGTTCATTTCCCGGGAAATTTTCCGGCGGGAACAAAGGTTAATGTCCGTATTGACCGTGGGTTAAACTGGGGAATGTACGGAACACTATCTGAATGAAAATGTTTTCAATTAATATTTAAGTATATCAAACAGAAAGAGGAAAATAAAAATGACAGATCTTACCAAACTTGCCCACGAATTGGGAGAAGCCATCGAAGCCAGCGAAGAATTCAAAAAATACGCCGAGGCGAAAGCTCTTCAGGAAACCGATTCCGAACTGCAGATGTTTATCGGAGAATACAATCTCCGCCGTATGCAGTTGATGACGGAGCTTCAAAAAGAGACCAAAGATCAGAACGAAGAAATGCTCGATAGTATGCGCGACACGATGAATTCCGCATACGATAAAGTTATTTCCCACCCTGTAATGAAGCAATTTTCTCAATCTTCCGAGGCATTGCAGGAACTGGTAAACAGCGTTTATCAAATCATCAACTTCCACGTGACCGGAGAAGAGCCTCATTCTTGCGGCGGCAACTGTTCCGGTTGTTCCGGTTGCCACTAAATTTTACAAGATAAGGACGTAGAAACCAATGACGGATATTATCACAGCCCAGGGGGAAGTCATTCCTGTCGATAAATTGTCCCCCATGATGCGACAGTATCTTGAACTGAAACAGCAATACAAAGATTGTATTCTCATGTATCGTCTCGGCGATTTTTATGAGATGTTCTTTGACGATGCCCGTACCGTCAGCCGGGAATTGGATCTGACGTTGACCGGGCGGGATTGCGGTCTGGAGGATCGGGCACCCATGTGCGGCGTGCCCTTCCACAGCGTGGATAATTATATTTCCCGGCTGGTATCCAGAGGATTCAGTGTTACGATCTGTGAGCAGAACAAAGCGGAAAATTCGAATGAAGTTCTCGGCCGTGAAGTAACCCGTGTGATTACCCCGGGAACCGTTACGGAACCGACGATGCTCGACGAAAAGAAGAATAACTACATTGTAGGAATTTGTGCCGACGAAGGAAAAGTTGCTTTTTGTTATGCGGATATTACTACCGGGGACTTCTTCTTAACGGACGTATTCAAATTGTCTGACCCCGCCTTGTTGTCCCATTTGTGCCGCTACGCCCCCAGAGAAGCCTATCTCAATAAAACGGCACAGGAATCTGCTTTGATTCGAGAATATTTTGCAAAATTAGGGCATTGTACCGTCAAAGAGGGTGATACTGAAAGTTTTCGCCTGAAAGACTGTATGCGCCGCATCGAACAACAAACCGGAAAATCTCTCCGGGATCTTGATCTTCCGGAAGGAGAACTTCTGCTGAAGGCTGCCGGCGGACTTTTGGATTATCTGCAAAAAACACAACTTTGCGATTTGTCCCACATGAAGAATCTCCGCTATCTGACCGACGGCGAATACATGGAATTGGACTATTCCACCTGGAGAAACCTTGAAATTGTCGAAACCTTACGAACGAAAGAACGGCAGGGTTCTCTTCTCGGAGTTTTGGACAAGACCCGCACCGCCATGGGGGCTCGTCAATTGCGTAAGTTTTTGGAGAAGCCTCTGCTGGATATTCCTTCGATTTTAGCACGGCAAGACGCCGTCCGCAAACTTTACGATGCCCATTTAGAACGTACTGAGTTGAGAGATCTTCTCAATAATGTCCGAGACGTCCAGCGGCTGATGACGAAAATCGTTTATGACACGCTTAACCCCAGGGATATGAGAGCGTTGTGTGTTAGTTTTTCTACCTTCCCTGAAATCAAACGGATCTTGAAACCGATGGAACCCTCCCTATTGAAACGCATCTATGAAGATTTAGATCCGTTGGAAGATCTTTCTTCTATGATTGAAGAAGCGATCGTCGACGATCCTCCGATGCTGATTCGGGAAGGGAAGATGATTCGTCCGGGATACCATGAAAAATTGGACGAATTGCGGGATCTTCTGAAGAACGCGAAACAGGTTCTTGCAAATATTGAAACGTCTGAAAAAGAAAAGACAGGGATCAAAAATCTTAAAATCGGCTACAACAAAATCATCGGCTATTATCTCGAAGTTACAAAATTGAATTCGCATCTGGTTCCGGAACACTATATCCGCAAGGGAACCCTGGTGAATGCGGAACGGTACATCACGCCGGAACTCAAAGAGATTGAATTGCAGCTTGCTACGGCAAACGAACAGATCGTTCAAATTGAATACGATCTGTATACGGCGCTGAAAAAGAAATTGGCAGACGCGTTGGACCGAATTCGTCGTTCTGCTGATGCAGTGGCGTTGCTCGATGCGTTGCTCTCCTTGGCTCACGTAGCGTTGAAGAACAGTTATACCTGTCCCTTCGTAAATGAAAGTGGAGTTATTGAGATTAAAAACGGTCGCCACCCGGTAGTTGAATCTATGTTGCGGGACGATATGTTCATTCCGAACGATACATATCTTGATAGGAAGAACAATCGTACTGCTATTATTACCGGACCGAATATGGCAGGGAAGTCTACCTATATGCGACAGGTTGCTATCATTATTTTGATGGCACAGATTGGATCTTTCGTCCCGGCATCAGAAGCTACCATCGGTATTTGCGATAAAATTTTTACCCGCGTTGGAGCTTCGGACGATTTGGCGATGGGGCAGTCTACCTTTATGGTTGAAATGACCGAAGTTGCCTATATCGTAAAGAATGCCACAAAGAAATCATTGATGATTTTTGACGAGATCGGTCGAGGAACTTCTACCTTTGACGGTATGAGCATCGCCCGAGCCGTAGTGGAATACGTAACACAGAAAATTGCCGGAAAATCCTTGTTTGCAACCCATTATCACGAATTGATTTCGTTGGAACAGGAAATCCCGGGAATCCGCAATTATAATATCGCCGCAAAGAAAAAAGGGAAAGATATTTTATTCCTCCGAAAAATCGTCGAAGGAGGAACGGACGACAGTTACGGCGTTGAAGTTGCTCGTCTTGCAGGAGTTCCCGAAGAAATTATTCACCGTGCGGAAGTCATTCTTTCAGAGTTGGAATCCGAATCTGTTACTCGTCCGGTAAAAACCGTTTCAGAGGAAGACTTGCAAATTCCCATGACTGCCGGATACGTAGATGAAATCATTGAGACTTTGAAAAAGACCGACGTAACCCTGCTTACGCCAATTGAGGCGATGAACGAGCTTTATCGTCTTGTAAAACAAGCAAAAGACATCTGACCTCTTCAGTAGAAAGGAACTTACATGCCGGATATTCGTCTTCTTAATTCCTCCGTCATCAACCTGATCGCCGCCGGCGAAGTGGTTGACCGTCCTGCCTCTGCCGTAAAAGAAATGGTCGAAAACGCCATTGATGCAGGGGCAAAACATATTGCAGTAGAAATTCGCCGGGGCGGATTGGGAATGATCCGAATCTCTGACGACGGCTGCGGAATGTCTTCTGAAAATGCACGCAGAGCATTTTTGAAGCACGCAACAAGCAAAATTTCTACGGAAGACGATTTGAATCAAATCTCAACTCTCGGATTCCGAGGCGAGGCTTTAGCCGCAATTTCTGCCGTTTCCAAAGTCACATTGACGACCAAAGAGGCAGGAAAGACGGTTGGAACTCGTTTTGAAGTATTGGAGGGGGAAATCGTATCCGAAGAAGACTGCGGTTGTCCGGACGGCTCTTGTTTTACGGTAAAGGATCTGTTTTTTAACACTCCTGCGCGCTTGAAATTTATGAAATCAGAGCCGGCAGAAGCCGGAGCGGTTCAATCTGTGATGGAACGCCTTGCGCTGTCTCACCCTCAAATATCCTTTCGGTATACTGTTAACGGACAGGAGCGGATTCACACCCCCGGAAACGGAGATTTACAACAAACGGTATTTTCTGTTTTTGGGAGGGAATTTGCAGAAATGTCATTGACGGCAGATCTTACCGTCGGAGACATTCGCGTGTATGGACTTGTAGGGAAACCGGTTTATTCCAAGGCGAACCGAAGCCGGCAGATCTTTTTCTTGAACGGTCGTTACGTCCGCTCTGCGATACTTGCGTCCGGGTTGGAAAATGCATACCATAACAAGATGCTGATTGGTCGTGTTCCGGTTTGTGTATTGTTCGTTACTGTTCCCCTTTCCCAAGTAGACGTTAATGTTCATCCCAGCAAGCTTGAAGTGAAATTTGCCGATGAAAATGCTGTTTCCTATGCAGTGCGTAAAGCTGCGGAAAATGCGCTAACGTCCGATACCGGAATCGTAGAAATAAAAATGGCAGAACCGGTACGTTCCGCAAATTCCGCGCCGTCTCCGATCAAATCTACTCCTTATCCAAAGATTCCGGAACCGATAAAGATAGAGCCTAAAAAAGAACAAAAATCGGATCTTGTTGACGAACCGAAAAAAACGGTCTTGAAACCTACACCGGTCGTTACGACGGAAAAGTCCGGTTGGACCATTACTTCTCCTGTTCCGAAAAACCCTGCGCCGCAACTGATTATGAGGGACGTTGCCCCTCAGATTACGATTGCAAATCAAAAACAATCCCCACCAGTTTTGCCCGTTATTCCAAGAACAGAAAAGATCGAAGCGGCTGAGAATTTTCCAAAAACAGGAACAATTTCACCTATTGTATCTTTACAAAGAGAAGATCCGGTATTATTCAAAACAGAACAGCCTTTTCGTATTATCGGAGAAAGTTTCGACTGCTATATTTTGGTAGAAAAAGACGAAGAAATTCTATTCATTGATAAACACGCATTGCATGAACGTATGAATTTTGAACGTCTTCGAAAAAGCGATGTTCCGGCGCAGACCCTTTTACACCCCATTGTTTTACATATAGGAATTGACGAAAATCGCATTTTATCGGAAAATGCAGATTTTCTCTCCCGATTCGGATTCATTTTGGAATCCTTTGGAGACGACCTTTTGATTCGTGAAATTCCTGCTTTGATCAATCCGGAACAAGCAGAACCGTTGTTGCAACAGTTTGCAGATTCTTTACGGGTCGGGAGAGATGATTCTATGTTGGATCGGTTCTATTACGATCTGGCTTGCAAAGCGTCGATACGCTCCGGAAGTAAAACGACACGCCCGGAGTTGGAGGGTTTGGTTGCAGAATATTTTCGCAGAGAAAAGGAATTACAATACTGCCCTCATGGACGGCCGATCGTCTTTTCCTTGACGAAAAAATCCATTGAAAAGCAATTTAAGCGATTGAAATGAGTTGACTTATGAAACCACTTGTTGTCGTAATCGTGGGACCTACCGCGTCGGGAAAAACAAAACTTTCCATTGAACTTGCAAAAAAGTTTCATGGGGAGATCGTTTCGGCGGATTCTATGCAGATTTACCGTCGTATGAATATTGGAACGGCAAAACCAACGGAAGAAGAAAAGTGCGGGATCCCTCATCATTTGATGGATTTTTTAGAACCTACCGAGGATTACACATTAAAGCAATATTTAGACGATGCCAACCGATGTGTCGAAGACATTATTTCTCGAAAAAAACTGCCTATTATCGTTGGTGGAACGGGCCTTTACGTTTCTTCTTTTTTGCAGAATCTTACCCTTTCAGAAGAACCGGTGGACGATACTTATCGCGCCGGTTTAGAATCCGATTATGAAAAATTGGGGGGAGAGGAGATGCTTTCCCGTCTTTCCAAGGTTGATCCGGAATTGGCTTCCCGCCTTTTTCCAAAGGATAAAAAACGAATTCTTCGCGGTTTGGAAGTATATCACAACACCGGAATAACTCAAACGGAGCAAAACCGTAAAGCATTGGAAGTCGAAAGTCCCTATGAATTTCTTTGTTTTGGACTTTCCGCAGAAGACCGTTCTTTTCTCTATGATCGCATTGATCGGCGTGTAGAGCAAATGATGGAATCCGGATTGCTGGAAGAGGTAACTTCCTTACGGCAGATCGATTGTTCTAAAACAGCAAGGCAAGCCATCGGATATCGTCAATTTGAGGAGTATTTTAACGGAGATGCGTCTTTGGAAGATATCGTTCCGCGGATTCAAAAGGAAAGCCGAAATTATGCAAAAAGACAGCTTACATGGTTTCGGCGTGAAGACAGGATCCAATGGTTTTGCATTGACCGTATGAATTTTGACAATATTTTGAACTCTTGTGCGGAACGTATAGCCAAATACATGGAATTGTGGTATAATAAACTATAACAAAGTCTATTGTTATATTTTCGAAAGATTTTCTTTGCAATTCTGTCCACCACAACACACACATTTATACATCGACGAGGTAGCTACTTATGACGGAAGAACTGAAATTTTCGGAACGCACTAACCACGCAAATATTCAGGAACAATTTCTGAATAATGCCCGCAAAAACCGTTCCCCTATTATCGTGTACCTAATAAGCGGTTTTCAAATGCGCGGAATTGTGAAAAGTTTTGACAATTTCGTGATTTTGCTGGAGTCGGACGGGAAAGAGAGCATGATTTACAAGCATGCAATTTCCACGATTTCTCCCCTTTGATTATGAAAAGTAAAGCAAGCGTCGCCTTTTTTTGGATCATGGTTGCTGCCGTTTTTGTTTATCTGGCGGTAAGTATCGTTCCTTCCATCTTCTCTTCGGAAGAGATCAAGGTTGTTCCGGCTCAATCCATTGTTTACGATCACGTATTGAATGTCACTGGCATCGCTCTTCGCGATGAGGTTCTTGT
>JAZNDV010000044.1:0-9814 GCA_045588285.1 Eubacteriales bacterium | reverse complement strand
AGCGCAAGGAACAAGTGAAGGAGCTGTTCGTCAAAGGCTCTTTTCAGCAAGACAAAAGATCAAAAGTGAGGTAGAAGAAATGGCAGAAACTTATAATAAGCCGGTGGCGCTTGATAAAATTGATTACGTGATTTGGGGAACCGGCAGCCCTGCATGGGGAGATCCGCGTAATGTATGCACGAGAATTTTCTCAAATCACATCGTATGGCTTTGCCACAAGAAACCGATGAGTGCTTCTGAAATTGCAGAGGAACTAAATGTTCCTACCGTATATGTTGAAGAAGAACTTGAAATCCTCCGTAAAGGTGAAAACGGAAAGTATGGTTTTCTTCGCCGCTTGGATAACGGCAAATATGCGCTTAATTTCATTTTGCTTGATAAGGATGTATTCGAAAAAGCAAATGCAATTTATACAGAGCAGTTGCCAAAGATCTGCGAAACCATATCAAACTATATTGAGGAACATAAAGCCGAGTACCTTGCTTTTCCGTATCTAAACAAGAAAGTAGATATGAATCTTATTCTTTGGCAGCAGGTATTCAATATTGCAGATGCCTTTTCGTACTGCGTCCAATGTGCATTAGAGAAAAATCATTTTGCTGATGCTGAAAAAACGGATCGTCCTTTTAGTGTGTTTGGATATGTGGACAACGGTAAGTATTACGGTGGCGGATGGGATGGTGTTGATGCCCAAAATGTGTGTGGCTTCTCTAACGTTCATCTTGATAATATCTATATCACACGTATTAAGAAACACTTTAGTTGCGGTCTAAACGTTTCTAAAGAGCCTAAGATTCAACTTGCACTTCGTGCGATTGAAGGCCTTGATATTACCTCGTTGTCAGAAACGGAAAAAGAGCACGCAGCAAAAGCCATTGAGTGTGGCTATTTGTACCGTGACGGAGATATGCTTTACACCAAGATTCTTGTAAGCTCTCTTTCCGATAGAAACAGACTTTTTGATATAAGCAACGCTTTGCAAAACGGACATTTTAATGCGGATGCGGAAATCGTTGCTGAGAAAGTTGCAGAACTTATCAAAAAATATGTTCCTGACTATCTTCTTGGAGAATGGAGATTGGCAAATAACCTTGCAAGTATGCCGATTCTTGACGCAGTTGTTGAATGTCTTATTAAAAAGGGCATATTAACACCTCCCGAGGATGGCATTGGTGCGGAAGGTTGTTGGATGAGTGTAGAAAAGTGAAATGAATACCGCCGAGAGTAACCTTGGTCGCTCTCGGCGGTATTCTTCTTGGATTTATATAACCTGCTTTATCGCAGGTGCGCCAACCGGTGGATTTTTTTATTTTCTATTAAACCGATTCGGTTTGTAAAATAAGATCAAAACAGATCTACTAAATTCAGTTGATATTTCTTCGCCAGATTTTCTGCCTGATCGAAGGCACAGTTCAAGGCATCGGCAGAATGACAATCGGAACTAACGATGACCCTCACTCCGTGTTCCCCCAGAAATTTCAGAATCTCCTCAGAGGGATAGGGGGTGCGGCGCTTTTTTCGGGAGATTGCACCGGTATTGATCTCAAAAATCTTTCCTGCGTCCAGAAGTTTCTTTGCGGCGGATTGCCAAGCAACGGTATAACGGGGGGTCGGAAGAAACAACGGGAAATCCGTCTCATCGAATTTCGTAATCAAGTCAAAATGCCCTACGACGGCAATATTTGGATCTTCGGCGTAGGTGGAAACCAAGGCAAAATACGCTTCTGCCAATGCGTCAGCGTCTCCCTCGAAATGTTCCCGTACCGCGGTCTGCAACGCCTGGCGGGATTCGTCCATAGGAAGATAGACCCCGTCCTTTTTCAGCCAATGAACGGACCCGATCACGTACTCAAATCCTGCGGAGACCGGTTCGGCAAGAGCATCTTGTTCCAACCCGACGTAAACGTTGATTTTTTCGGCATATCTGCGCTTTAGGGCATAAAGGGTATTTACATATTCGTCCATGCGGGACCGGGGGGTGACCCAATGGGTGCAAAACTCCGTATAGGCGTGATCGGAAATTCCGATCGAGTGAAACCCGAGGGCAATCGCAGTTTCGATCATTTCTTCGGGCGTATTCTTCCCATCGCTGAAATCGGTATGGGTGTGGTAATTGTATTTAATCATACGCGATTTCCTTTCCCACCACGCTCTGTTCGCTTCTTTCGGAAGGAGCTATGCCGAATTTCTTTTTATACAAACGGAAAAAAGAAGAGTAGCACCCAAAACCGCAATCCAATGCCGTTTGTTGGGCAGGAGCGCCGCCGAAAATTCTGCGCCGAGCTTTCATCAGCCGCTTCATTAGGCTGTATTGACCTACGGTGGTTCCCGTAACAGCTTTGAAAATCCGAGTGACTTGAGAAACGCTCATATAAAATTCTTCCGCCACCATCGAAACGGTGACCGGATCGCAGAGATGTGCGTTGACAAAATCCACCATTTGGATTCCTAAGGAGCGTCCGTCTTCCTGCCGTGACGTTCTCGACGTAGCACTTTGCAGCAACATCAGAATCGTGGGAAGAATGGTATGAATGCGAAGTGACTCATTCTCCCCGGAGGTACACATAATCGATAAAAGATCCCGGGGCGTAACACCGGAAAAATCCGATGCACGATAGACGTTCAATTCTCCCAACGGACGGCTCTTAAAAGAGCTCAGCAGAGATTCCCGGAATTCTTCCGGCAACGCGTCCGATTTGAAATTCAGCACGTACCGCTCATAGGGCTCTTTCGACTTGATAACGGAGGTGTGCAGTTCCCCCGGACGAATCAGAAGAGTCGTACCGTAATCCAGATCAAACTCCCGACCTTCGATTACGTAACGAACGTCCCCTGAGACGAAACAGTACAATTCGTATTCTCCGTGGATATGAACTCCCGGGTTCATAGCGGAAGGATCCGCGTCAAACGAATGGATAACGGAAATATTCTGATCCTCGTATTGAAACAGCCTCATAACACACCTCTCCTCTGTTTTTTCTCATTATACCATAAGATGACGAAAAAAGCAATATGTTTTGCGAAAAAAGTTTATTGCATTGTAAACTTTTTCATGATATAATGAACTAAAAAAAGGAAGGTGGAACTATGAATCAGATCCCTTTTACCCTTGCAGCATTTGCAGATGAAGCGGCAAGCGACCTGGAAGGTCAAATCTGCGCAATGAAACGGAACGGTCTTTCTCACATTGAATTACGAGGCGTGAACAAAATCAGCTGTGCAGATCTGACGGCGGAACAAGCAAAAGAAATCCGCAAGATTCTGGACGCGGAAGGAATGAAAGTAAAAACCATCGGCTCTCCCATCGGAAAAATCAAGATCACCGATGATTTCGAACCGGAAATGGAACGCTTTTTGCGCATCACCGAAACGGCTGATATTATGGGCGCGGATAAGATCCGTATGTTCAGTTTCTATCGGAACGAAGAGTTGGAAGAACAGAAAGCACAACAGATTGCGTTAGAACGCTTACAAAAATTAGCGGATCGAGCAGGGAATCTTCTGCTCTGTCACGAAAATGAAAAAGGAATTTACGGCGAGAGCTGGGAATTCTGCAAAACGATCTGCACGGAAATTCCCGCAATCAAGGCAATCTTTGACCCGGCGAACTTCGTTCAATGCGGTGTCGATACCATGAGAGCATGGAACGAACTGAAAGATTTCGTGGAATATCTCCATCTGAAAGATGCCCGGCAAGACCGTGTCGTCGTTCCTTGCGGAGCCGGGATTGGGAACGTTCCTTATATCCTGGAAGATTTCATTGACCGAGGGGGACGGTTCGCCACGTTGGAACCTCACCTGTACGCCTTCATCGGGAAAAATCAACTGGAAAAAGATGCAGAAAAGACCTCTTCAAACTGTTATGCAACAGCAAATGAGGCTTTTGATGCGGCAGTCGATGCGATTCGCAACATTGTAAGCCGTAAAGGAGCAATTTTAGAATGATCGTCGGCGCTCAACTTTTTACTCTGAGAAATTCCTGCAAGACTTTGGAAGACTTTTCGGAATCTCTGGAAAAAGTAGCAGACATTGGTTACACGGCAGTGCAGATCTCCGGTACCTGCCCCTATGAAGGGGAATGGCTGAAAGAACAATTGGACAAAACCGGACTGATAGCCCCCGTTACCCACACGGCTGCAAAAAAAATCATCGAAACGACCGATGAAGTATTGAAAACCCACCAAGCATTCGGCTGTAAAAACATCGGATTGGGTGCTTCTCCCGTCCCGCTCAGTGACGAAACGATAGAATCCTTCCTGGATTCCATTGCCCCCGCCGTGGAAAAAATTTCCGCCGCAGGTGCAAAATTCTGTTATCACAATCACTGGCAGGAGTTTTGCCGTTCCAAAATCGACAAGAAATTGTTTATCGATAAAATTTGCGAACGCTTCCCCGCAGAAAAATTGGGCATCATTTTGGATACTTATTGGGTTCAGTTTTCCGGTGCAGACCCTTGCCAATGGATTCAAAAACTGAAAGGGCGCTTAGATTGTATCCATTTCAAAGACATGGGACATATAGAGGAGTTTCCGAGAATGTACCCCGTCGGAGAAGGAAATATGAACTGGGACGGAATTATCAAATCCTGCTGTGAAGCAGACGTAAAATATGCCTTCGTGGAACAAGATAACTGCTATGACGAAGATCCCTTCGACTGTTTGAAAAGAAGTTATCAATTCTTAAAAGCCCAAGGATTAAATTAGAAGGAGAAAATTCAAATGGAACAGAAAAAACTGAAATTAGGCATCTTAGGCATCGGGAGCATGGGCTCCGGTCACGTCAGAAACGTAATGGGAGCAGGTTGTCCGGAAATTGAACTGACCGCCGTTGCCGATATTAAACCCGAAAGAGAAACATGGTTCCGGGAACACGTAAAAGAGCCCATTCCCTTCTTTTCTTCCGCAGAAGAAATGATGGACAGCGGACTGATCGACGCAATGTTGGTTGCCGTTCCCCATTACGATCACCCCACCTACGCCATCAAAGCCATGAAGAAGGGGATTGCCGTTATGATTGAAAAACCTGCAGGCGTTTACACGAAGCAGGTCAAAGAAATGATTGCCGTAGCGGACGAAACGAAAGTTCCTTTGGGCATCATGATGAATCAGCGTACCAACTGTATCTACCGCAAAATGCGTGAGATCGTTCAATCCGGGGAAATGGGTGCCATTCGGCGTACCAACTGGATCATCACCGACTGGTACAGAACGCAGGCTTACTACGATTCCGGAGATTGGCGCGCTACCTGGTCGGGAGAAGGGGGCGGAGTTTTGATGAACCAATGTCCCCATCAGCTGGACTTGTGGCAGTGGATCTGCGGAATGCCCGTCACGATTCAGGCAAATATGTACTTCGGAAAGTGGCATGATATTGAAGTAGAAGATGACGTAACTGCCTTCGTAGAATATGAAAACGGTGCTACGGGAACCTTCATCACCACCACCGGAGACTGCCCGGGAACGAACCGGTTTGAGATCACCTTGGAAAAAGGGAAATTGATTGCAGAAGGAGGAAAACTGCTTCAATGGATCTCGGAAGAATCGGTAACGGATTGGACGAAAAACTGCGAATCCGGATTCCAGAAATTCCCCACGGAATTCCGCGAAGTGGAAACCGACGGAAAGAATCCTCAGCATGTCGGCGTACTCAACGCTTTCGCAAACCACATTCTCCACGGCGGAGACATGGTCGCTGACGGTCGGGAAGGGATCCGCGGTTTGACGATCTCCAACGCCATGCACCTTTCTGCATGGACGGGAAAGAAAGTTACTCTTCCGTTGGACGACGAACTGTACTACGAAGAACTGATGAAGCGGGTTAAGACTTCCCGCCGGAAGGAAACGGTTACCAATGCTTCCCCTGCAGATCTTACGGGCACTTATTAAGAATACTGAGGATATTGAATGAATCGGATTCGATTAGGCGTCATCGGTGTGGGGAACATCGGTTCTGCCCACGCAAAAGCTCTGTTTGATGGGAAAGTCGAGGGAGCGGAATTATCTGCCGTCTGCGATATTTCACCGGAAAAACGTGCTTGGGCACAGGAGTATTTCCCGGGAGTTGAAATCTACTCCAACAGCGAGGAATTCTTTGCAAACTCCCGTATTGATGGAGTGATTTTAGCCGTCCCCCATTATTTCCATTGCCCTTACGCCATCAAAGGATTTGAAGCAGGCATGCACGTTCTGACCGAAAAACCCGCTGGTGTTCAGGTATCAGAAATCAAAAAGGTGAACGAGGCAGCGTTAAAATCCGGCAAACGCTTCGGTATTATGTTTAATCAAAGAACCGATCCTATGTACCGGGAAATCCGCCGAATTCTGCAAAAGGGAGAATTGGGAGAACCAATCCGTCTTCTGTGGGAAACAACCAACTGGTATCGCACCCAGGAATATTACGATTCCGGAGATTGGCGCGCCACCTGGGCGGGAGAAGGGGGCGGGGTTCTGATGAACCAAGCACCTCATCAATTGGATCTGATGCAATGGATCTTCGGGCTTCCCAAAAGCGTCCGGGCAGAATGTCACATAGGGAAGTACCATAACATTGAAGTGGAAGACGAAGCAACCTTGTATTGTACTTACGAAAACGGTGCTACCGCGATATTTCATACCTCAACGGGGGAAGAATTCGGGGTAAACCGCCTTGAAATCGTGGGAACGAAAGGCCGTCTTACGGCTGACGGAAGAATTTTGACAAAATACTGCAAAGATTCCGTCGTGTCCCAACAATCCTACGAAAACCGGGGAACACAACACTTAGGGATTCTGAACGAATTCGTATCCGCAATCCGAACCGGAACTCCCCTGCTGGCAGAGGGAATCGAAGGAATTCGGGAAGCAGAAATTTCCAACGCGGCTTATCTGTCCTCTTGGACGGGACGGCCGGCGGCGATCCCCACGGACACCGAAGCGTTTGACCAAATGCTGGAGGAACGGAGAAAGAATTCTGCCCTCCGATCGTTCTTTTCTACGGAAATAAGCGACGGAGAATACAAAACCCGGTGGCAAAACAGTTAAAACGATGCACCCTGCGAAACGATTCGCAGGGTGCTTGCTTTATTATCACGTTAACCGTTTATTCTGTCCTCAGAGCCACAACGGGGTCTTTTTTAGCGGCAGATCGGGAGGGAATGATTCCGGAGATGAGGGTCAAAAGAACGCTGATCACCACCAAAATAACGGCGGTGGGAAGGGGAAGAACCGCCTTCAAATTTGCAATGCCGGTCAACGCGTTAAGAATCAAATTAATTGGTATACACAACAAATAGGTGACGCCCACACCGATCAGACCGGAAGCAAAGCCGATGATCATCGTTTCCGCGTTAAACATACTGGACACGTTTCGCTTCGATGCCCCGATGGCACGCAAAATACCGATTTCCTTCGTCCGTTCCTGAACGGAGATCAACGTAATTACCCCGATCATAATAGACGAAACGATCAAAGAAATGGCGACGAAAGCAATGAGAACGTAGGTGATGGCGTTGATGATGGTGGTGATGGACGACATCATGATTCCGATATAGTCGGTATAGCGGATCTGAGACAACTCATCAACGTTTTCGTTATAATCGGCAATGACTTCTTCAATGACGTCTTTATTTTCAAAGGTAGAGGCGTAAAGATTTACGGTAGCAGGGTCTTGGAGATCAAGGCAGCCCAGTTCAATCAAATTTGCCTCGTAAGAAGATTCGGAAAACACCAAAACTTCTTCGTAATAGACGGCACACTGTGCGGTAGTATAAGCGGGAAGTGCCATTTCCAGCGCAGCGACCTTCATGGCAGGATCCATTGCCGCCATCTGTTTCTGAACTCCGGCGGCGTATTGCATTTTAATTCCTTCGCGCACCATCTGCTCGTAAAGTTCCGTCAGATCTTCATCAGACATGGAAGAGATATAATCCGATACTTCTGCTTCCTTTACTCCCATCTGCTGCGTCAGCGCCTGCAACAGAGAATTTTCCATGGTTTGACGGGTGACGTTTGCCATGGCTTGGGTTAAAGCGTTTGTCAGATATTCTTCCGAGGGAATAGACATAATCTTCACATAGGCATCCGCTTTCCCGTTTTCAGAAAGTCCTGCTACATAGGAACGGAATTCCCGTTCTTTTTCCTCATCGGTCAAGTTTCCTGTAGTTTCCTTAAAAGGAAGTCCGGTGAAAATATCGGTATGAACGTCGTCCTTCTGCGCCTGAATAGCGGCGGAATCCTTCGACCGTTCAATAATCAGTTCCGTCAGCGCTTTGGTGTATCCGATGGAGCCGGTGAGCATGGCAGAAGTTGCTTCTTCCCGGGGACGGACGATGCCGGAGACTTTCAAGGTCATGGCATTGTCGTACAGATAGCGAAGCCCGGCTTCCGTATCACGCAAATCGGTATAATGACCGGATTTTGGATCAAAGGTATAACAATCGGAATTGAGAATGACCCGGAACTCCATTTCCCTTAATTCTTCATAAGACCAGGATTTTTGTTGAATATTCAACTCTTCCCCATCAAGAACCGCATCAAAAAGCGCGTTGATGGTCTCTTCCGATTCCAACCCCAAAGCATACAGAGTCAAATCGTCCAACTCGTTATTTTCGTCTACCACGAGAACGATCTCGTTTGCCTCATCGGGCCAGGAACCTCCGTCAATGATCTCGTATTGATTTTTCACCACGGGGCTAATCAGCCCGCCGTCCTTGGCAGACAAGATCTCCGTCCACAGATTCATAGAAGAAGCGGCGGGAGAAAGAGAAGACATGGACGACATGGGGGACGATGCCCCGCCCATACCCATCATAGGAGATAACTCCATGCCGAAATTTTCCGCCATGGCCTTGGAAAGCAATTCCCTGGTATCAGAATAAATGATATTACCGTCGACGTTTTTGGTATAAACCAACAAATTCAAATCGTAGGTGTACTGCACACCGGACAGGGCTTCGTTCAACCGGGAATCCTCCGATTTCAATTCCGCGTCGATAAACTCTTTGAAGGATTTCAAATCGTTTTCGGTGGTTTCCAGATTGTTCATGGCATTGATCATTTCGAAGAGAACTGACTGAGAATAGACGGCGTTTTTGTCGTGATCGTCGCCGGTGCTGCTTGCCATTCCCATGAAAGTTTCCATCAGCGTGGTCAGATCCACGTTGGTGGCTTCAATGGTTAAGGGGTAGGAAGAAAGGGTATCTTCCTGCACCGCGTTGATGTAGGCGGTCATCCCTTGAGAAACGGCGTAGATCAGGGCAATTCCGATGATACCGATGGAACCGGCGAAAGACGTCAACACCGTGCGTCCTTTCTTGGTCAAAAGATTTTTCAAAGAGAGGGACAGAGCGGTAAAAAACGACATGGAAGGCTTTTTGGTCTTCTTTTTCTTTTCTTTTTTTTCCGAAACAGGTGCCGTTTTCTCTGCAGTATAGGGAGCGGAATCGTCAATGATCTTTCCGTCCAAAAGCCGGACGGTGCGGGTGGCGTATTGCTCCGCTAACTCCGGATTGTGAGTAACCATAATGACAAGACGGTCGTGGGCGATCTCTTTCAAAAGATCCATGACCTGCACGCTGGTTTCCGAATCCAATGCCCCGGTAGGCTCGTCTGCCAAAAGAATTTCGGGATCGTTTACCAACGCCCGGGCAATGGCAACCCGCTGCATCTGACCGCCGGACATCTGATTGGGTCGTTTTTTCAATTGGTCGGAAAGTCCTACTTTTTTTAAGGCTTCCACGGCTCTGGCGCGGCGTTCTTTTTTGGAAATACCCGAAATCGTCAACGCCAATTCCACGTTATTCAAAACCGTCTGATGGGGAATCAGATTATAGCTTTGG
>JAZNDV010000043.1:0-6524 GCA_045588285.1 Eubacteriales bacterium | reverse complement strand
ACAGTATCGCCCAACTGCTTTCCGAACCGGAGCCGGAAAAGGTGTTGTCTCTGTTGCTTTCCCAACAGGAAGCGATTCTGCAGAAAGAGATGAATGACCGAAAAGAACGGTTGGAACAACTCAATCAGCTGCGCCGTGGGTTGGAAAAGACCAAGAATTTTTCCGTAAATTCTATTACCGACATAGCGACACAAATGAAAAACAAGAAAAAGCTGCACAAAATTCGCGGGATCATACTCGGTGTCGGACTGGTTCTGGACGTCATCGAAATCGGGACTTTGATTTACGCCGTAAATACCGGAAACTGGTGGATCTTCGGGATTGGAATGGTCGTTCTGGTTTTGGGTGGAATTTGGGTTTCTTCCTATTATTTCAAAAACGTGGATTATATCTGTCCCCAGTGTAACCACGTGTTTAAGCCAAAGTTCAAAGAGGCATTTTTCGCCAACCATACCCCCAACACCAGGAAACTGACCTGTCCCAATTGCGGGCACAAAGGTTTTTGCGTGGAAACCGTAACGGAAGAAGAATAAAAATCAGAACCGGAAGAAAACTTCCGGTTCTGATTTTAAATGTAAAAAAAATGTGAAAAGTCAAAAAAATCCCTTGACAAATCATGGAAATGGGAGTATAATAGCAATCGGTTAGGGTATGCTAACCGCAAAAATCAGCACAAGTAAGGGGATCGCTATGACCTTGAGAGAAGCCCAGGAAGGAACTGAATACATCATTCGCGCCATCGAGACCGACGACGAAGAATTGGACGCGTTTTTATTTTCCCTGGGTTGTTATAGCGGAGAACCGATCACGGTCATCTCCCACTTGAAGGGTGGTTGTGTCGTTTCCATCAAAGACGGCAGATATAATATTGATAATCAGTTGGCAGAAGCCATTCAAATTTAAAAAGCAGACGGCGGAGGCCAATTGTTTTTTACCCATCAGTTAGCATAGGGTAACTACAGCGCTCAAACACTGTTTTACATAAACAAACGAAGAAAAAACTGTTATAATTAGGAGGAAAATCCATGAGAATTGCTTTGACCGGCAATCCGAACAGCGGGAAGACTACCATGTACAACGCTCTGACCGGCAGTAATGAAAAGGTCGGGAACTGGGCAGGGGTCACCGTTGAAAAGAAAGAGCACGCCATTAAAAAGGTATATTGCGGGGATGTTTTGGAAGAATTGATCGCCGTCGATCTTCCCGGTGCTTACTCCATGTCGCCCTTCACCTCGGAAGAGAGCGTCACCAGTTCTTACGTGAAGAATGAAAATCCCGACGTGATCATCAACATCGTTGACGCGACCAATTTGAGCCGCAGTCTGTTCTTTACCACCCAGTTGTTGGAACTTGGTATCCCTGTGGTCATCGCCCTGAATAAGACAGACATCAATAAGAAGAAAGAAACGGTCATCGACACGGAAGTGTTGTCTGCGGAACTGAATTGCCCCGTGGTCAATACCACTTCCACCACCGCGGACGGTTTGAAAGACGTGATTTCCGCCGCCGTGGCTCAAGCGGGCAAAGGACAGAAAGCCCCCTATGTGCAGGATTTCATTGATCTGACCGATAAAAAAGCGGTGCAGGAAGCCGACCGGAAACGGTTTAAGTTTGTCAACGGCATCGTTAAGTTGGTGGAAACCCGGAAAATCCGTACCAATAAAAAGAACGTCCAAGACCGGGTGGACGCCGTTCTGACCAACAAATGGGTTGGACTTCCGATCTTTGCCCTGATGATGTTCTTGGTCTTCTACATATCCCAAGCAACGTTGGGTACTTGGATTGCGGAAGGATATGAGTTCGAAAACGGCGTTGCCATCCCCGGCTTGGTCACCCTGTTGGAAACGTTTCAGGAATGGGTGAGAGGCTTGGTCGCCAATACTCCCGATATCGTTCAGGCGTTGTTGGTTGACGGAATTATCGGCGGGGTCGCCGCTGTGGTCGGATTCTTGCCCTTGGTTATGGTGATGTACTTCCTCATTGCCCTGTTGGAAGATTGCGGATATATGGCACGGGCTTCCGTGGTCCTGGACCCCATCTTCAAAAAAGTGGGTCTTTCCGGGAAATCGGTGATTCCTTTCGTCATCGGTACCGGTTGTGCCATTCCCGGGGTTATGGCTTGCCGTACCATCCGCAACGAACGGGAACGCAGAGCCACCGCCATGCTTGCTCCTTTTATGCCCTGCGGGGCAAAATTGCCGGTCATCGCCTTGTTTGCAGGAGCCTTTTTTGATGATTCTCCCTGGGTCGGACCTTTGATGTATTTTGCCGGTATTGTGATTATCTTTATCGGTGCGCTTTTGATCAATAAAATCACCGGCAACAGTAAGAAAAAATCTTTCTTCATCATGGAATTGCCCGAATACAAAGCCCCCTCTCTGTGGAGAGCCTGCAAATCCATGTGCTCCCGGGGTTGGGCGTATATCGTAAAAGCTGGAACCATCATCCTTTTGTGTAATACCGTCGTTCAGGTCATGCAATCCTTCGACTGGTCTTTCCAGATTGCAGAATCTGCAGATACCTCGATTCTCGCTTCCATCGCGGGTCCCATCGCTTACCTTTTGGTTCCCATCGCCGGCGTTCTTTCTTGGCAGTTGGCTGCCGCCGCCGTCACCGGATTTATTGCCAAAGAAAACGTGGTCGGAACCCTTGCAGTCTGCTTCGTTGGATTGGAAAATCTCATCGATACCGAAGAATTGGCATTGATGGAAGGTGCCGGTGCTGACGTTGCCGGAATTATGGCAATCTCCAAAGTTGCCGCTTTGGCATACATGATGTTTAATCTCTTTTCTCCCCCCTGCTTTGCCGCCATCGGGGCGATGAACTCCGAAATGAAGAGTGCAAAATGGCTTTGGGGTGCGGTAGGATTCCAACTGGGAATCGGTTACACCGTGGGCTATTTGGTCTATACCGTCGGTACGTTGATTACTGCTCCTGCCTCTTTGGCGGTCGTTCCCGCAATCTGCGGTGGAATTGCCGTTGCCGTCTTTGTTGTGATCGTTGGGATTCTCTGCGTCCGCGGAGAAAAACAAGCCAACGTTTCAAAAAGAGTAAAAGTTGCTTGATCAAGGAGATCTTATGGGAGTGGAAACCTATATCGTTGTCGCCGTCGTTCTTGTCATTGTAGGGCTTGCGGTGTGGTATATCGTGAAAGAAAAGAAAAAAGGAACCAAATGCATCGGCTGTCCTTACGCCAAACAATGCTCCGGAAAATGCGAAGAACATGAAGAAAATCAATAAAAAGTGCCGGGAGACGCAAGCGTCTCCCGGTTCCTTGTCAATATTAATCTCCTCTCGGCAGATGTAATCTGCCGAATTTCGCTTTTCTTTTTGGTTCTTTTTCTTTTCTCGTGAAAAGGAAAAGAACATACCCAACCACACTTAATTCTTCAAACTCTGCATGGGCGCGGGAATTCTGCCGCCCCGGGCGATGAATTTTGCAGGGGAGACGTTGCGGACGGGCATGACGGGAGCCGTGCCCAACAGCCCGCCGAATTCCACGTGGTCCCCCACGGATTTTCCGTAGGCGGGAATGATTCGGACGGCGGTGGTTTTGGTATTGACCACACCGATGGAGATTTCGTCGGCGATAATGGCGGAAAGAATATCTGCAGAGGTGTCTCCGGGAACGGCGATCATGTCAAGTCCTACGGAGCAAACTGCGGTCATGGCTTCCAGTTTATCCAAGGTCAGAACTCCGTTTTCGGCGGCACGGATCATGCCGGCATCTTCCGATACGGGAATGAAAGCTCCGGACAATCCGCCCACGTGGCTGGACGCCATTACACCGCCCTTTTTCACCGCATCGTTCAACAACGCCAAGGCGGCGGTAGTGCCGTGAGCACCACATTGTTCCAATCCCATTTCTTCCAGAATGTGAGCCACCGAGTCTCCGATGGCGGGGGTAGGAGCCAAGGAGAGGTCCACGATGCCGAAGGGAACGTTCAGACGGCGGGAGGCTTCCGAAGCCACCAACTGCCCCATACGGGTGATCTTAAAGGCGGTTTTTTTGATGGTTTCAGCGATATCAGAGAAATCTCCGTCGCATTTTTCCAGGGCGGTTTTCACAACTCCGGGACCGGAAACGCCCACGTTAATGACACATTCCCCTTCCCCGACGCCGTGAAAAGCTCCAGCCATGAACGGGTTATCTTCCGGAACGTTTGCAAAGACGACTAACTTTGCACAACCGATGGATCCTTGGTCCTTGGTCAGATAGGCGAGGTCTTTGATGGTAGTCCCCATCATTTTTACTGCGTCCATATTGATGCCTGCCTTGGTGGAAGCCACGTTGATGGAAGAACAAACGTTGCTGGTTTCGGTCAGGGCTTGGGGCAGAGAACGGATCAATTTCAGATCGCTTTCGGTGAATCCTTTGTGAACTAAAGCGGAAAAACCGCCGATGAAATTGACTCCGCATTTGTCTGCCGCTTCCTGCATTGCTTTTGCAAAGCAGGTGTAATCGTCGGTTTTTGAGGCGGCGGCGATCATCGCCATGGGGGTGATGGAAATCCGCTTGTTGATGATGGGGATCCCGAATTCTTTTTCAATTTCTTCCCCGGTCTTGACTAAATTTTGCGCTTTGGAGCAGATCTTATCTACGATCTTCCTGCAGGCGGTCTTCGGGTCCGGGTCGCAACAGTCAAAAAGGGAGATTCCCATGGTTACGGTACGAACGTCTAAATGTTCGTTCTCGATCATATGTAGCGTTTCAAGAATTTCACTGCTGTTTATCATCGGTTTTGCCCTCGTTTTCAGATGCGGTGCATGGCGTTGAAGATTTCTTCGTGCATCGTGTGAATGGCAAGACCGTTGTTCTTGCCTAAATCAGTCATACGGTCGACGAAATCGGTAAATTTCACAGTAATACCGTCAATGTTGACCAGCATGACCATGACAAATAAATCGTCCAAGACCTTTTGGGTAATATCCTCAATGTTTGCGTTGGCTTCGGTGCAGGCGGCAGAGACCTGGGCAATAATACCCACGGAGTCTTTTCCGGCGACGGTGATAATGGCTCTCATAATCAGTTCCCTTTCTGTATTTCGTTGTTTGCATTGAATCGTGATTGCAGATTGTTCAGGTATTCCTTTGCGGAACGCTGTCCCCTTGCAATTTCCAGGAAATATTCTTCCACCAGCGATCGGTTTTCCGTCATGGGCAGGGACGTGTCGGTATCGGCGGAGGCAAGAAGATCAAAGTATATTTCAGCGTCTTTCTGGTGATAGAAATAATTCTCGGTCATCTCCTCAACGGCATTTCCGTTTTCCGGCGGAGCGAAGAGTTGAGGGAGAAGGGTTTTGCAGAGTTCTTTGTTTGCCATGGAGGTTATTCCGCAGAAAACGTCTTCCGAGGAATAGAAGGCACCGGTCGTTCCAGTCCGTATGGAGGGGAAACCGATGATCCGCAGATCTTCCTTTAAGCAGGCAGAGAGGGAAGAATCGTCCGTCTCAAACAAAAGGGAAGAATTTCCTACCAAAAAAGCGGTTCTGCCGTTGGTGAACGCCAATTTGGCAGTGGGATCGGCGGTGCTGTTTTCGTAAGATCCCAGCCGGTAAGTTACTCCGGCGTTCAGAAGGGATTGCAGATTGGAAAACCCGGTCAAGCCTTGGGGGGAATCCATGACGCAGACCCCGTCATCGGTAAAATAGGTCAGTCCTGCGGCGTGGAGGGTTGCCCATACCAGGTCGGGGTTCGACTCGTTGGGGTGGGCGATGGCAAACACCTCGCCGTCGGTGACTCGGTTGCAGAGTTTTTCAAAATTGACCCAATTCCATGCCCCGCCCTCGTATAACTCCAACGGTGTTTCGCAGGATCGGTCCGTCAAGAGCTTTTCGTTGTAAAACAAAAGATATGATACGGTAGGCAGGGGGTTGTTCCAACCGTCTGCCCGCAGGGCGTAAGCGGTTCCGTCGGATTTTTTCAGACTTCCGGTCTTTGAAGCTTCCAGCCCCACGTCGGCGAGGGAAAGAAAATATCCTTCGTCGTAATACCGGGAAAGGAACATGGCGTCGGTCTGAATTACGTCGGCGTACTTTTTCCCCGTTCGGCAGGCGCGCAGAAACCGATCGGACAGTGCTTCTTCCGAGACCAGTTCCACGTCCACCGTTACACCGGCGGCTTTTTCAACTGCCTCGATCTGTGCTAGGATCCGGTCTGTTTTGGGAGAAGCGCCTCCTTCCGGACGGAACGTCTCGTCCCCCGAAACGGTGGTCTTCACCGTCAGGATCCCGGGATCTGAGGAATCGGGAGAACCGGCGTTTTGATTTCCGCCGTTGTGTTTTCCTCCACTCAGATCGATTTTTTCACAGCCCAACAGGGAAAATAAGAGGAGCGTCGATAGAAAAAGGGAACATATGCGAGAAAGTTTCATCGCAGACCTCCAAAACAGAGTGTAAAACAGTTGGTAATTACATCGCCGGAACGGTCTCCATGCCCAAAACGGTCAGAGTCTGTTCCAACAGATTTCCTACAGCGGCGGACAGGGCGATCCAAGTGTTTTTCTTCACCGGGTCGGATTCGCT
>JAZNDV010000042.1:0-2766 GCA_045588285.1 Eubacteriales bacterium | reverse complement strand
TAATATTATGCTGAAAAAGGATCAGGAAACGACCTATGAAATTATGGATTCGAAATCTTCTTCTCGCGCTTTTTGCGGTTTCCACGGTCATATCGTTGGTCTCTTGCGGAAGCACAAAAGTGATTTCGCCTTCTTCCTTACCGGGATATACCGTCATTTGCTCACAATCTGCCGATTCGGAGCAGAAAGCCGCCGTCGATGCCATGAAGCACAATTTGGATTCTCTTTTGGGAAGCGAAATCCCCTTGCACGATGACGGAGAATCCCCCGTTGCTTTGGAAATCTTGGTGGGAGAGACCAATCGGCCCGAGTCGGAAACTTTTATGAACTCGCTGCGCTATAGAGACCACGGTTTTGCCGTGGTCGGTGATAAAATCGTAATAGGAGGCCATACGCAAGAGACTTTGGGGTTGGCGATGGAAGCCTTCTATGAGACTCTTACTAAAATCAGCAACGGAGAAAAGGTAAAATTGACCGAGGGCGAATATGTGACTCGGGAGACCTACGCCTTTGAAGATACTTCCGTTTGCGGTCTCTCCTCCAAAAATCTTTCGGTGGTTTATGCCGATCATAAGGGGAAAGAATTTGCCTTCTGCCTTGCAGAGGCACTCAGTTCACGGTGCGGTTATGCCATTAAAGCCATTTCGCAACAGGAATCTGCCTCTGTCTCGGGGAATCTGATTTTGCTGGGGGTTTCAGGACAGCGTGGTCTTACCGCCCCCAAACCGTCCGGTCCTGCCGCTACTTACGTGGAATCTGCTTCCGACGCGGTACTTTTGGCGGGAGGAGAATTTGGGTTTGAGCATCTTTGCTATACGCTTCTTGCGGAAGTTTTGTCGGGAACGGGGGATTCCGTGCCTCTCCCCTCCTTAAGTGATAAAGCGAACTCCTTGCTTCGTACGGTCAGTTATAACGTGTTGGTCTCCCAACGTTCCGAACAACGGATTAAAGCGCTGATCGACAGCATTCGGCAGATGAAACCCGATACCGTAGGGCTTCAGGAAGCCAATGCCGCTTGGATGAAGGATTTTGCGTCTTACCTGCCCGAGTATGCCTCCGTAGGCGTGGGAAGAGACGGGCCGAACAGCGAAGGAACTTTTATCCTTTACCGTAAGGACAAGTTTACCCTTCTCGATTCCGGAACCCGTTGGCTTTCCGATACCCCAAAATATATTTCCAAATTCAGAGATTCCAAGTACCTCAGGACCTATACTTATGCCGTTCTCAAACGGAACAGCGACGGAGCCGTGTTCGTACACGTCAACACCCATCTGGATCTGTACGAATCTGTTCAGACAAAGCAAACTGGAGTTCTGCTGAAGGAATTAAAACAATTTAAGGATTATCCCATCGTGATTACGGGAGACTTTAACTGCACCTCGGAAAGCGATAGTTATAAGTTGATAGCCAAAACGGGATATAGTGATTCCGCATCGGCGGCGCAGATTTCCAAAAAATCGTCCACCTTCCGTTCTGCCGGAAACGTAATCGATTTTTGTTTTGTGACTCCCACGCTTCTTCAGACCCTCCATTACCGGGTTTTCAATGGGAAGGTGAACGGGATCTACCCCTCCGACCATAATGCCGTATACATTGATTTTATATTAAAATAACGTTTTCCCTCTTAACACCGTATCCGCTTCGCCAAAGGATCTTTGACGGAGCGGATTTTTTGATAGCCTCCCGTAAACAGATGCCCGAGACGGAAATTCCGTGGGAATTTCAGCACCTCTGTCTGAGATTCTGCCGGCAATCGTCTCTTTTTTGGAAATACAAAAAGAAAATATTTTATCCGCCGTTCACTCTTGCAATCCTTGAAAAAATATGGTATAATAAAATATATTTTTATACAAAGGATCGTAAAATGAAGTTATCGGACTTTTCTTACTACTTGCCGGAAGAACTGATTGCCCAGACTCCCCTGCAGCAGAGGGACGCCAGCCGTCTTTTGGTGTTGAACCGAAAGACCGGTGCATATCAAGATCGGTATTTTAACGATATTTTGGACTATTTTCAACCGGGAGACTGTTTGATTGCCAACGATTCCCGGGTCATTCCCGCCCGGCTGCAGGCAAAACGCCCCACGGGAGGTGCGGTGGAGATCTTTTTGCTCCGTCCCCATACCGGAGATCGGTGGGAATGTCTGGTGAAACCGGGACGGAACGCCCGGGAAGGACAGGTCTTGCTTTTGGACGGACTGACCGCAACGGTGGAAGAAGTTTTGGAAGACGGAAACCGGATCATTTCTTTCTCTGCACAAGAGGGAGGAGACGTGACCGAAAAACTGAAATCTTTGGGAGAAGTCCCCCTGCCTCCCTATATTCACAAAAAATTAGAAGACGCAGAACGGTATCAAACCGTCTACTCCAAGGCAGAAGGTTCCGTTGCCGCCCCGACCGCCGGGTTGCATTTCACCCCGGAACTGTTGCAAGCATTGAAGGACAGGGGTGTGAAGATCGGATACGTAACCCTTCACGTAGGGCTGGGAACGTTCCGCCCCGTCAAAGTGGAAGATCCCGCAACCCATAAAATGCACTCGGAATATTTTATTTTGCCCCAAGCCACCGCCGACTTAATTAACGAAACCAAGGCGCAGGGAGGCAGAATTACCGCCGTGGGAACGACTGCGACCCGGGTATTGGAAACGGCAGGACGGGACGGATTGCCCTTGACGGCAAAAAGCGGAGATACGGATATCTTTATTTATCCCGGCTTTGAATTTCAGGTCATCGACCGGCTGATCACCAATTTTCACCTGCCGGAAAG
>JAZNDV010000041.1:0-9328 GCA_045588285.1 Eubacteriales bacterium | reverse complement strand
CGAACAACGCCGGGGGTGGATCGTCGATCTCACGCAGCGGAGCAGGATAATCGGCGTCGTGATAACAGACGACGTCGATCCCCCTCGCCAGGCAATCGTCCAAAATTTTTTGAGCAGGGCACAGATCTTTATTGAGAAACGCTCCGGCGTCTTTTTCTCCTAAATGGAGAATTAATTCCTCTTTCGCAGCGTGGTATGCCGCTTTTGCGGTCATTGCTTGAATGAGACGGTAAGCCTTTTTCGTGCCCTGTTTTCCCGCGAGGAGAAGCCACAAGGTATATAATGCGTTTTCAGTCATAGGCTCTCCTTTCCGGGGGAGATTATTTCAAAAGATAGATCATGATGGAAGCCGCGGAAGCGGCGTTCAGGGAATTGATGGGATTTTGCATGGGGATATAAACGGTTTGATCTGCTTCCGAAAGAACGGCGGGAGAGATTCCTTTCCCTTCGCTCCCGATGATAACCGCCCGCTTTTCTCCAAATCTGAGTTCCTCCGGGGGAAGGGCAGAAGGATCCAACGCCGTTGCAAAAATCGAAAATCCATCGCGTTTCAATGCCGATATGGCGGTACAAAGATCCTTTGACTGTTCGATATGGCAGGTACGGAAGGCTCCCGCGGTGGACATGACGGTCTTGGACGACCAGGGGTTTGCACAGCCGGGGGAGAGGATCACTCCAAAGCCGAAGGCGTAAGCGGTACGAATCACCGTTCCCACGTTTCCCGGATCTTGCACGCCGTCCAAAATTACCAGCTTATCGGGGCGTTTCGTATCTTTTCTGGTTACGGTGCAGGCGATGGTTTGTTCCGATACGGCGGCACAGATCTTCCCCATGGCTTGCCGGGAGAGAAGATAGACCGGGGTCGTTTCGGGCAGGGCAGAAAGGAAAGATTCGTGTTTCGTTCTGTCGGTGGTGAATACTTCCAAAATACAGTCGAGGGGCAATTCTTCGACGAATCGGGTTCCTTCAATAAAAAAAGCTTTTTGAGTTGGATTTTTTCTTATCTTAGCGATTTCTTTCAAATGGGGGTTGGCTCCCGACACGATCTCTTTGAAGATCATTTCAGCATCCTCGCAATGTTCTTCGACATTCCGATGACCATCATCGTATCGTTTTCGTAGAACCGTTGGTCGGGTTGTAAGTTCGTGTCCAAGAAATCCGATCCGTTTTTCCGGATTCCGATGACGTTGACGCCATAGTTGACCCGGACGTTTAATTCCCTGAGGGATTTTCCTACCCAAGAGGCAGGGATATTTACTTCCACGATGGATTGATCTCCGCCGAGGGGAATAAAGTCCAAAAGATCCGCAGAAAATTTCCGAGCTACCCGGTCTCCCATGTCCATTTCCGGACAAACGACGTAATCTGCACCGATGCGGCGAAGCAACCGGGAATGTTTTTCATCGTAGGATTGGCAAATAATGTGTTTAGCGCCCATTTCTTTGACCAAAGTCGTCACCAGGGCGCTGGCCTGAATATCCTCGGAGATCGCCACGATCACGTGGTCGTAGTCCGGAATGTCCAACGCTTGCAGAACTTCTTCGTCCAGACAGTCCCCCTGCCGGGCGTCTACTTCTCCCGCAATGCGGTCAACTTTATCCAGATTTATGTCCACGGCAAGGACTTCTTCCCCTAACCGTACTAATTTCCGGGCGGTCTCCCGTCCGAATTGGCTCAGTCCGATAATTAAAAACGAATGCATAACCGTAACTCCTTATCCTATGAGGATATTTCCTTCGGGATAGCGAAGGGCGTTTTGCCGCTTGCGGCGGTCGGTGAGAAGGGCGTAGGAAATGGTCAGCATTCCTACCCGCCCGGAGAACATCAGAAGAATTAAAAGAATTTTGGAAATTGCCGAAAGGGTTGGGGTGACGGAAAGGGAAAGTCCCACCGTTGCAAAGGCGGACGTGCATTCATACAACGCTTCAATAAAACCTACGTCGGGTTCCATTCCGTTGATGACGAAAGTGCAGACCAAAACGGCAACGAGAGGGAAGAAGACCAGCGCGAAGGCGCGGTAGACCAAATCGGAAGAAAGCCTCCGTTTGAGAAGAATGGCATCTTTTCGCCCGGTCAGAACCGATTTCAGCGCCGCCCCTAAGACTGCGATCGTCGTGACCTTCACGCCGCCTCCGGTAGAGCCGGAAGAAGCGCCGATAAACATCAAGACCACCGTCAATACCTGACTTGCTTCGGTCATGGCGGTCAGATCAACCGTATTCATGCCCGCCGTTCGGGGAGAGATTGATTGAAAGAGCGAGGCAAGAATTTTTTCTTTCCCCGATAACGCACCGAAGGTTTCGGGGTTATTGTGTTCAAACAGAAAGATCAGTATGGCACCCCCGAAAATCAGCGTGCCGGACACCGTCAATACGGTTTTGGAAAAGAGCGAAAGATGTTTCCAGCGGCGTTTGGTGTATAGATCTTCCCATACCAAAAATCCCAATCCTCCGATAACGATCAGTCCCATCACCGTCAGATTGACTGCCAAATCACCGGTGTATGCGGTGAGAGAAGAAAAAGGCGTTTCTTCTCCCATCAAATCAAATCCTGCGTTGCAGAAGGCGGAAACCGAAACGAAGATCCCTTTCCAGATTCCCTGGGCCCAGCCGTATTCCGGAATGAACCGAGCGGATAGGATCAACGCCCCTGCTCCTTCAAAAGCGGCGGTGCCCCCAAGGACGTGTCTCATGGTTCTCACGGCAGTCTTGTAGTCGGTCATGTTCAACGATTCGGCGATCTGTTTCCGGTTGGAAAGGGAAGAATCCCCCCGCAACAAAAGAATCAACGCCGAACCCAAGGTCATAAATCCCAGACCACCGATCTGAATCATGCACAGAATCACTGCCTGTCCGAAAAAGGACCACTGGGTAGCGGTGTCGTAAACGATCAATCCGGTAATGCAGGTGGCGGAAGTCGCGGTGAACAACGTATTAAGGAATGGGGTCGTGCTTCCGTCCGCCGAGGAGATAGGAAGCATCAGTAATAACGCTCCTGCAAGAATGATAAGGAGAAAGCCGAAGACCAAAAGGCGGTACAGATTCCTTTTTCGGCGTTTTTTTTCTACCGGCGTGAGCCTTTTTGCCATGGCTTTTTCCCTCCTTTGGACAAAAATTAACTACTATATAATAACATTAAATTTTGTTTCTGTCAAGCCCCTTTTTTTTCGGGGGAAAATTCTTACGGGAATTTTTCTTTTTCGAGATAATCTGTTTGGAAAAAATTTGCCGTTTTTTTCATTATTCCCTAAAAATGTTCTTCTGTTCGGAGAAAAGTTGCATTTTTGCCGAAAAGAGTTGCGGACTTTTTGCGATCCTCTTTTATTGTGCGCGCGTGCGCGCATGATAAATAGGAGATGCGTTCAAGGGAAAGATAAAAAAGGTCCGGGAAACGTCCGGAGATCCAATCATGGGGTTCCTGTCCTTTACGAATTCGAGAGTCCGTTTTATAGGACATAAAATGTGGTATACTATATTCGTGAAAGGGGGCTTTATCATGGCATTAGAAATCGTTTCCGAACCGTTATTGTCTCTTTCTGCAGAGGCGGTGGTCAACCGTGCCAACAGCGGATTGCAGTATGCTTCGGGATTGTGCGGTGAAATCTTTGATGCGGCGGGGAAATTGCCTCTGCAGCGTGCGTGTGTTGCCATCGGCTCCTGTGCCGTGGGAAAAGCGGTGGTGACCGAGGGTTTTAACTTAAAGGCGAAGTATATCATTCACGCCGTTCCGCCCCGATGGTGCGGCGGAAAACACGGAGAAGACGAATTGCTTGCAGGATGCTATCAAAACGCTTTGGAGTTGGCGTCTCGTTTGGGGGTTCGTTCCTTGGCGTTTCCTCTTCTTTCCGAAGGTCTTTGCGGTTATCCCGCCGATCGGGGGCTGGCGGTGGCAAAAAAAGCGATTTTAACCTCTTCTGTCCAAAATGACATAAAAATCTATTTGACCGTTCCCAACGGATAAAAGAAGAGTTCAGACAGGGGGTTCCCTGTCTGAGCTCCTTGCTTTATTTGATTTCGGAAATATCGTAAGGCGTGGTCTGATAAACGAAATAATTCAGCCAGTTGGAATAGAGAAGATTTGCATGGGATCGCCAGCGGACGATGGGATCTTGTTTCGGGTCGTCTTCCGGGAAGTAATTTTTGGGAATTTTGGGATTGATTCCCGCGTTTTGATCCCGGAGATACTCGTTTTTCAAGGTCTCCCCGTCATATTCCGAATGACCGGTGATAAAGATCTGTTTTCCGTTGGGGGTAGTCACGGCGTAGACCCCCGCTTCCGGAGAGGAGGCGATGATCCGTAAGTCAGGCACGGCTTCGATGTCTTCCCGGCGGACGGTGGTGTTCCGGGAGTGGGGAACCCAGAATTCGTCGTCAAATCCCCGCAAAAGAATGGATCGGGGGTAATCTTTGATATGTTCAAAAACGCCGGACATTTTCTCCGGCAGGGGAACTTTTTCAATGCCGTAATGATAATACAGCCCGGCTTGCGCCCCCCAGCAGATGTGGAAGGTGGACGTGACGTTGGTCTTAGACCATTCCATGATCTGACACAGTTCCTCCCAGTAATCCACTTCTTCAAAGGGGAGATTTTCTACCGGGGCGCCCGTGATGACAAGCCCGTCGAATTTTTGATGCTTAACTTCGTCGAAGGTCTTATAAAACTCTGCCAAATGGCTTGCCGAGGTGTTTTTGGATTGATGGGATTTCGTATGGATCAATTCCAATTCCACCTGCAGGGGAGAGTTCCCCAAAAGCCGGGAAATCTGCGTTTCCGTGGCAATTTTGGTGGGCATCAGATTCAGAAGCAGGATCTTCAGGGGACGAATATCTTGGGTGATGGCGCGGGTTTCAGTCATCACGAAAATATTTTCTTCTTCCAACGTTTTTACCGCTGGAAGCTTATTGGGAATCCGAATGGGCATTTCAAACCTCCGAAGGGGGAATTTTAATCAATGGAATTCAGTGCTTGTGCCAGATCGTCAATCAGATCCTGAGCGTCTTCGATTCCGCAGGAATACCGCACCAGATCCGGGGATACGCCGGCGGCAAGGAGTTGTTCGTCGTTCATTTGACGGTGGGTGGCAGACGCCGGGTGCAGACAGCAGGTTCTCGCGTCGGCAACATGGGTCTCAATGGCGGCGATCTTCAATTCTTTCATGAATTTTTCTGCCCCTTTGCGTCCCCCCTTCACGCCGAAGGAGACTACGCCGCAAGAGCCGTCGGGCAGATATTTTTGCGCCAGTTCGTAGTCTTCGTCTCCGGGAAGTCCGGGATATTTGACCCAAGCCACGTTTTCGTGATTCTGCAAAAATTCCGCTACCGCCTGACCGTTTTCACAATGGCGCTTCATACGGACGTGGAGACTTTCCAGCCCCAAATTCAGCAGATACGCCGATTGGGGAGCCGGTGTCGCCCCCAGATCCCGCATCATTTGTGCTGTGGCTTTCGTAATATAAGCTCCTCCCTGACCGAACCGTTCGGCGTAGGTGATGCCGTGGTAACTTTCGTCGGGGGTGCAAAGACCGGGGAATTTTTCTGCATTGGCTAACCAGTCGAAATTTCCGCTGTCTACGATACAACCGCCTACGGCAGAGCCGTGTCCGTCCATGTACTTGGTGGTGGAGTGGGTCACGATATCCGCGCCCCACTCAAAGGGACGGCAGTTTACGGGGGTTGCGAAGGTGTTGTCGATGATCAGCGGAACGTTGTGGGCGTGGGCGGCTTTTGCAAACCGTTCAATATCCAGAACCCGCAGGGAAGGATTGGCGATGGTTTCTCCGAAGACCGCCTTCGTGTTGGGGCGGAACGCCCGTTCCAGTTCTTCCTCGGTGCAGTCCGGGGTAACGAAGGTAAATTCGATTCCCATTTTTGCCATGGTTACGGCAAACAGGTTAAAGGTTCCTCCGTAGATGGCAGACGATGCCACCACGTGGTCTCCGTGTTCTGCAATGTTAAAGACCGCAAAGAAATTCGCCGACTGCCCGGAGCAGGTCAGCATGGCGGCAGAACCGCCTTCCATTTCGCAGATCTTTTTTGCCACCGTATCGCAGGTGGGATTCTGAAGACGGGAATAAAAATATCCGCTGGCTTCCAGATCGAAAAGTTTTCCCATCTCTTCGCTGGTCGCGTATTTGAAGGTGGTGCTTTGTATAATAGGAATTTGGCGGGGTTCGCCGTTTGCGGGGGTATATCCCCCCTGAACGCATTTCGTTCCGATGCGGTGCTTATTCATAATAACATTCCTCCTGTAAGGGTTATTTCAACAGAAAAGGCAAAAAGAGTTCGGACATGATAGGAATTGTGATCACGCAGAGCAGCGTGGCGGTCAAGACCGTGTTCGCTGCCTGCTTTTGCCCTTGCCCGATCAGTTCGGACAGTGATTGGATGATGCTGGCACAAGGGCAGCAAGATAATAAAAAGATCGACGCTTTTACGTAGGGTTCTACCGGCAATAAGAGCATGACCGACAAGGTGAACAGGGGAAACAGGATCATTTTTGTTCCCGATGCCAGAATTGCCCTCCAATCGGTGAGCAGGGTTTTGAATTCTACGGTAGCAAGGCGCATTCCCAAAATAATCATGCATAAGGGGGTGGACATTCGACCTAATAATTCAATAGCTTCTTTTACCATTGGGGGAAATTCCCAACCCAAAAGGAACATGGGGTAGGCGATGAACATAGAAAGAACCAAGGGAACGGTCAGCAGCTTTTTCGGGCGGATAAACTTTTTATCCCGGGAGACGACGAACATTCCCACCGTCCACGAGACGATATTCATCGCCAAAGAAAAGATTTGAGAAAAGACCATAGCAAAGGGGTATTCCGGCAAAAAGTGTTCCAAAAGAGGAACTCCAAAATATCCTACGTTGCCTAAAGATGTTGCGATGATAAAGACCCGCCAGCGGACGTCTTCGTATTTTCGGTGTAAGAATAATCGAAATAGGAAGATTACGGATAAAAGCAAAAATAACGTGGCAAAAAAGCAAAGCCAGATCATTTTGTGCAGTTCAGGAGAATATTCCGCTAAAGAAAAGGAGTGCAGGGAGAGACAGGGAGAGCATACGTACAGCAGCAGCTTTGCAAAGGCGGGGATCGCCTCTTCTTTAACCGCTTTGGTTTTGATAAATAAAAATCCGGGAATCGCGTAAGCCAACATTGTCGCTACACGGATCAAAGTTGCGATAAACATAAAAATCCTTTCTTAGGGAAATGCAGAATTAGGGGAAACGAAATGAAATTTTTTATTTCAAAAGATCGAGGGGGTGTTCCAAAAACAGCGCCGGGGCATAGGGAATCAATTCTTCTTTGTCCCGAAATCCCCAACCGACTGCCACGGGAATGATTCCGGCGTTTTTTGCCGTTTGCAGATCTACTTCCGAATCTCCGACGAAGATGGTCGTTTCCGGGTCAGCCTTTAATTCTCTTATGATTTCCAGAATGCTGTCGGGGTGGGGTTTTCTGCGGACTGCGGGGCGCTCTCCCACCGCAAGGGAAATTTGAGGGAAATAGGTTTCAGCAAGTTTTTTTACGTGTTCGTCGCCTTTGTTTGAGACCACCGCCAGCGCGATCCCCTGTGCCTTCAATGCGTCCAGCAGTTCTAAGATCCCATCGTAGGGAGCGGTTTTTATGGAAGAATGAGGACCGTACCACGCCAAATATTCCCCGTGGATCCGTTCTATCGACGCCGGGGGAGTATTCTCCGGAAGGGATTTCGTGATCAGATGCTTGGAACCGTTCCCCAAAAACCGGCGGATCTCTCCTTGCGTGCGCAAAGGATAGCCGTTTTGTTTCAGGGTATGATTCACCGCGTCGGTCAGATCGGCAAGGGTGTCTAAAAGCGTTCCGTCCAAATCAAAAATGGCAGTTTTGAAAAATAACATAAGAAACCCATTCTATACAATATTAAATACACGGAATTAGTATATCACATTTTGCCCCTGTTTGTCAAGGGAACTTGTTTTTCTCTTTTGGATATTTTGTACGGCATTTTTCTTTCTTTTTTGTGCAATCCGCCGAAAAATTACAAAAAAAGAGGAAAGGCAGAAAAATCTGCGTATTAGTTAGATGTAAGGGATTAAAATGTCGAAGGGAGGAATGAAACCGTGGCTCAATTTTTCGGAGAAGAGTTTTTGCATGAATTACGCAGCCGCGTGGATATCGTTTCCGTGGTGGAGCAGTACGTGACGCTGAAGCGGTCTTCCTCGTCGATGGTGGGACTTTGTCCGTTTCACAATGAAAAAACGCCTTCCTTCCACGTGGACGGACAAAAGCAGTTGTTTTACTGTTTCGGCTGCGGTGCCGGAGGCGACGTAATTACGTTTTTGATGAAAATGCAAAATATGTCTTATCCCGAAGCCGTCACTTTTTTGGCGGAATCGGTGGGTATGACCGTCCCGACCCGGGATACCTTTGACAGTGAAATTACCCATCTTCGCAAAACCATACTGGAAATGAACAAAAAAGCCGCCCGGTTTTTCCACGAATGTCTCTTCCGTCCCGAAGGGCAAAAGGCGTTGGAATATATTACCGGCCGCGGACTTTCCAAAAATACGTTGGTCCGTTTCGGGATCGGCTATTCGCCTTCCGGCTGGACAGGGTTGTATGAAAAATTGAGGGAATGGGGATACCGTGACGAACAGATCAAGGCGTCCGGACTTGTGGTTACTCCGCAGAAAAACGACGGGAAAACCCGGATTTTCGACCGGTTCCGGGATCGGGTCATGTTTCCCATTATTGACGCAAACGGCAATGTGATCGGCTTTGGGGGACGGTCTATGGATCCCAATGATCCGGCAAAATATCTGAATTCCCCGGAAGTGATCACTTTCCGAAAAGGGAACAATCTCTACGCCATCAATTATGCAAAAGCTACCAAAAAAGACTGTTTGATCCTGTGCGAAGGATATATGGACGTGATCGCCATGCACCAGGCGGGATTTGATAACGCCGTTGCCGGATTGGGAACGGCACTTACGCCGGAGCAGGGAAGGCTTTTGAAAAAATACACCGACCGGGTCGTTCTTTGTTACGACAACGACGAGGCGGGTCGGAAAGCAACCCAACGCTCCATGCAGGTCTTGTCTTCCCTGGACTTAAACGTGCGGGTGCTGACCCTTCGGGGCGGCAAAGATCCGGACGAGATCATTAAAAAGGAAGGACGGGCCTTTTTCCAAGGGTTGGTGGACGGCTCGGAGACGGGGGTGGACTTCCGCCTCAACGAGATCTTCCGAAAATACGATCTTTCCGTAGACAGCGAACGGGTCCAATGTTCCAGCGAAGTGTTTGACCTGCTTGCTTCGATCCGGCAGGACGCGCAGAGGGAAATCTA
>JAZNDV010000040.1:0-8809 GCA_045588285.1 Eubacteriales bacterium | reverse complement strand
GGGCAAAAATCCCTCTACCCAATCCGCATGGGAAGCGGTAAGGGGATTGGCACGCAGGTCTGCACCGGATAAAACAGCGTCGGCAACGGCTGCCATTTCGATCTTCAGCCGGGAGGGCAGAACCGCAAGGCCCATCACCTCGATCAACCCGATATTTTCCTTTTTAATGTGATGCAGGGAAGCGTGGGGGTGGTACAATCCGTCGGGATGTTCAGGGGTGGTAATGTTATTGCGGAGAACCAGATCCAACTCGTAGCGTCCGTCCCGCATACGAGCTATGGGGGTAATGGTATTGTGAAGCTCTCCGTCGGTCATGGCAAAGATCATGGCGTTTGCGTCGGTATATCCCCTCCAGCAAGTGAGAATACGGTCTGCCAACTCCACGAGGGGTTCAGATTCCTCACAAGACAGTCGGATCACCGACATAGGCCAACGAAGGATTCCTGCCCGGACGGTATCGAAACCGGGAAAGGAAAATTCTTTTTCAATGGGTGCCTTTGCCATGGCAAAATCGTAATTGCCCCCTTGGAAATGCTCGTGGCTCAAAATCGAACCTCCCACGATGGGAAGGTCGGCGTTGGAGCCGATAAAATAGTGGGGGAATTGAGAGACGAAATCAAAAAGCTTGACGAAGACCGAGCGGTCGATCTTCATAGGAGTATGTTCCCCGTTGAAAACGATACAATGCTCATTATAATACGAATAGGGGGAATACTGAAGAAACCAGGGATTTCCGTCGATCGTCAGCGGAATAATACGGTGATTTTGACGGGCAGGAGAATTCAATCTGCCCGCATAACCTTCGTTTTCCCGGCAAAGAAGGCATTTTGGATAGGAAGATTGGGGTGCCTTTTTCGCGGCGGCGATAGCTTTCGGGTCTTTTTCCGGCTTGGAAAGATTGACCGTAATATCCAAATCGCCGTATTCCGTATGGGTGACCCATTTCAGGTCTTTGGAAATACGGTACCGGCGGATATAGTCGGTATCTCCGCTGAAGCGGTAATAATCATCCGTTGCAGTTTTAGGAGAGACGGCATAATCGGAACGAAACTTAGCAATGACCTGAGAGGGAGGCGGAGTGATCGTTCCCATCAGTTTCGTATCGAACAGATCCCGCTGAACGATGCTCTCTCCGTCAATGATTCCCCGTGCGGCGGCATCGTCGATCAACGCCCTTAAAATCTTCTCCAGGCGCTGCGGTTCGTCGGTCAATGCCACGTCGACGTATTCGTCCAACTGCATTACTTCCAAAATCCGATTGATTGCCCACGCCGTATCACAAGACTGGATCAATCCTTTTCCCACGGCATAACCAACCAATTCTTTGATGCTTCTGTTAACCATGATACACGTTCCTCATTCTTACAATTATTCCTTCCTTATTTTACTACAGGATCCAAAAAAATGCAATAGGGAAAGAAAGTTGAAAGAAATATTTCACAAAATGTTTGCAAAGTAATCTCCCCGAACCATTGATTCGGGGAGAACTTCTTTTGTGATTTTAATCAATCTAAGAAATCGTGATTTAAGGTAATCTTGAAATCCTTTTCGATGGCGAGGAATTGTTCCTTGGTGATGGTCTGCAAAATGGGTTTTCCGGTGTGCAGGATATTCAGGTAGATCTGTGCAGACTTTTCGACGGTATGCATCAAACCAAAGGTATTGTCAAAATCGGTGCTGGCAGCGAATATTCCGTGGTGCGCCCAGATGGCGACGTCGTATTCCTTCATATATTCGCTGGTGACTTTTGCCACTTCCAAACTGCCGGGCATCATCCAGTCAATGACAGCAACGCCGTGGGGGAAGATGATGGGACATTCGGTCATGGTGCTCCAAAGCGCCCGAGAGAAGGTTTTGTTATCCAAGGGAAGGATAAAGGTCAGAGCGATGACGCCGATGGGGTGGCAATGGTAGATGGTGCGGTAATCGGGGTTCGCTGCCTTCTTGACGGAATGGTTCATCAGATGGCTGGGGAATTCGCTGGTGGGGCGGTCCTTTCCTTCGTTCAAGCCCCAGACCAAACGGTAAGCGTCACCTTTCTCGTTGATCTCCGCGATCCCGATGGCGAGTTCGGGAGAAACGGTGAAGTTTTGGAAAAACTTACCGGTGCCGGTGGTCAAAAAATATTCTCCGCCCAGATTGGCGACGGTCAGTCCCAAGGAGATCCATTCGCCGGGAGCATAGAAATAGGGGCGGCAAGATTCCACTTCCTCTGCCTTCATACGGTAAGTAAGGTTTCCGCCGTTGCGTTCGTGCCAGCCTTGTTTCCAGCCTTCGTTTCCGAGACGGATAAAGCCTTGCATTACTTCGGTATCAAAAATAGTAGCCATGATTCATTTCCTCCAATTTTATCATACACGTTTCAAGAGAACGTCTTTTTCATATTTCCGAACCTGAGCGAGCCATTCCACTCCTTCAGGAACGTTGTTTCTGCGGCAGTATTCTGCCCAGACATCGCCGAAGGGCAGGGTCTTTGCTTCTTCCGACCAAACGAGAACGTCGGTGAAATTCCCTTCGTCTTGCGCCTTCTTCATATCGGGCTGAAGCAGAGCATAGAGAAGCGCCTTTTGCATATTGCGGGTACCCACCACCCATGCGGCGATCCGGTTGATGCTGGCATCGAAGAAGTCCAGACCGATCAGAACCTTTTCGGTGGCGTCGTTACGCACGATTTCTTTTGCGATTTCCTTCAGTTCGTCATCAAAAATAACTACGTGGTCGGAATCCCAACGGACGGGACGGGAAACGTGCAATGGAATTTTATCAAAGAAGGGAAGCAAAGCGGGGATCTTATCGCTGACCACTTCCGTGGGGTGGAAGTGACCGTTATCCAAAAGGTAGTATACCCCGGGGTGCGAGGCGGCGTAAGAAACGTAGAATTCCCCGGAACCAACGGTGTAAGATTCCACGCCGATGCCGAATACTTTACTTTCCACGCAGTCCACAACGCCGTCCAGTTTTTCCGCAAAGATCTTGTCGAGGCTGTCCTTCAGACGCATCCGGGGACCGAGACGGTCGGCGGGGATATCCTTGTAACCGTCGGGGATCCAAACGTTGACCAGACAGTGGGTGTTCAATTCTTTGGCAAAATAGGCGGCGATGCGGCGGCAGGCGATCCCGTGGCGGATCCAAAAATTACGGATCTCTTCGTTGGGGTGAGAGAGGGTCAAACCGTCAGCCGCCAAGGGGTGGGAGAAGTAGGTGGGGTTAAAGTCCAAGCCGATCTTGTGCTTTTTGGCAAATTCCACCCATTTTGCAAAATGCTTGGGTTCCAAAGCGTCCCGATCGGCAGGCTCGCCGTCAAAAATTGCATAGCAGGCGTGAAGATTAAGACGTTTTTTCCCGGGAATGATCTTATAGGCTTCTTCCAAATCTGCCATCAATTCTTCGGGGGTGCGGGCACGTCCGGGGTAATTTCCGGTGGTCTGAATTCCGCCGGAAAGTCCGTCAGAACTATCAAAACCGAGAACGTCGTCTCCCTGCCAGCAATGCATACTGACGGGAATATTCTTCAAGGTTTCCAACGCTTTTTCGGGATCGATGCCCAAAGCAAGATATTGCTCTTTTGCACTTTCGTAACGGCTCATGTCATTCTCCTTTGTATTCTTTCAATTCGAAACTATCGGCAACTGCCTGACGGGCAGAAGTAATATCGGTAAAGACGCCTTCACAGATCATTTGCGCCAAAATATTTCCGGTGGAAGAACATTCGGTAGGACCGGCAAGGACGGGAACACCGCAGGCTTTTGCGGTCATATTATCCAGATACTCGTCCCGGCTTCCGCCGCCGACGATATTGATGCAATCCACAGGCTGTCCGGTAATTTCCTGAAGCAGACGGAAATATTTTGCATAAGCGGTGGAAAGACCGGAATAGATGGCTTGCATGATCTCACCGACGGTAGACGGAACGGGCTGACCGGAATCCCGGCAATACTCCTTTATTTCGGTAATCATGCTTTCGGGGGCAAGGAAGCGGGGGTCGCAAACGTCAACCACCGAAGGGAAATCCTTGGCTTCTGCCGCCATATCCGCCAATTGACCGAAGGAATACTTTTTGTCCAATTCCCGGCGAACCGACTGAACGAACCACATTCCGTTGATGTTACGAAGATAGCGGATTCTGCCTCCGCAAGACCCTTCGTTGGTAAAGTCCGCATCGAAACCGGCTTTGGACGTGACGGCACGATCCAATTCCGTACCGAAGATCGACCAGGTTCCGCTGGAAATGTAAACCACGTTTTCTTTGGTGGTGGGGACAGCCAAAACGGCAGCGGCAGTATCGTGGCTTGCCGCCAAAATGACCCGGCAGGAGAACCCGACCTTTTCCGCGATCTCCTCTTTCAGCACGCCGACTTCCCGGCAGGGCTGATGCACCGTACCGAAGGCTTCTTTCGGGAATCCGATGAGATCAAGAATTTTTTCGTCCCACGTACCGGTGGTGCAGTTCAGCATATTGGTGGTGGAGCAGTTGGTATATTCATTCATCTTCACCCCGGTCAACAGGAAGTTGAGATATTCGGGGAGCATGAGGAAGGTTTTGGTGCGGGCAGCGATTTCCGGTTCCCGAAGTTTGGTTTCATACAACTGGAACAGAGTATTGATCGACTGAGCCTGGCAGCCGGTACGTTGATACAATTCTTCTTCCGGCATCAATTCAAAGAATTTTTCAGGAATCCCCACGGTACGGTTATCCCGGTAGGCGTAGGTCTCCCCTAACAGACGGTCTTTTTCGTCAAGAAGGGCGTAGTCCACCCCCCACGTGTCGATCGCCATGGTGGAAGGGATCTTTCCGATGTCCTTACAATGGCGAAGTCCGTTGACGATTTGGGTAAAGAGCCGGTCGTAATCCCAGCAGAGGTGGCCGTCCCGGCGAACCACGTTATTTTCGAAGCGGTAAACCTCTTCGAGAACGATTTTGCCGTTTTCCATGCCTCCCAAAATCAATCGACCGCTGGAAGCACCGAGATCGACGGCGAGATGATACTGTTTCAATAAATTCCCTCCATATCCTTCGCTTTTCCACACCGCCGTCCGATACTGGGCAGGCGAGGTTTTCATGATCCGACGGAAGGCGCGGTTAAAGCTGGATTTTGTATTGAATCCGCACTGCATTGCAACGTCCAGCACGGAAGCTTGCGTATTTTTTAACATAGCCGTAGCGTAAGCGACCCGCTTGAGGAGAACGTATTCCCAAGGGGAAACGCCGTTCAGATCCCGAAAGACTTTCATAAAATAACTTTTGCTCATACCCGATGCTTCGGCGGCATCGTCCACGGAGATATTCTCCCGGAAATTGGCGTTGATATACCGCAGCCCCCGTTCCACGTCGGAGACGGTACGCTCCCGATCGGGGCGGGTGCGGTCAGGGTAATCGTAATGGCGGAGCAAAAGGGTCAAGACCTGCATGGTCAACGCCCGGGCTTCCAAATCGGAAAAGGGTTCTTCTTCCGATACGGAAGCTGCGATACGCTCCATCAATCCGCCGACGGCAGCGTTCACAGGATTTGCCCGGGGCAGGCGGGCAGAAATACCGGCAGTAGGGCGAAGCAGAAAGGAAACGCAACGAAAATCATAAGAACCTTCCGCGCCGTCCCAAATAAAACGAGGGTCGAAGCGGATCTGCAAAAAGCGGAATTCCGGCTCCGTTGCCCGGAAAGAATGGGCGGCGTGTCCCGGAAACACGAACAGATCCCCCGGAATGGCATCTGCCTCGGACTTGTCCGAAAAACAGGTTCCCGCCCCGGACTGGATCCGGACCAGTTCGATCTCCGAGCGGGAAGGCAGAGACAGGTCCTTCTCTTCCGGGGAAAGGAAATGCTCGCAGACCTTCATCAAAACCGTTCCGTCTGCCGATGCGATGTGGGATTCCCGCAGGATCATAAACATTCTTCTTTCTGAGATTATTGTATCATACCATAGAGGACAATTCAACCGAAATAATATCGAATAAGGTGCAAATATTATTTTCCAATGAGATGAAAAAAGTTTTCAAAATCGGTTTTTTCATGATTTTTAGGCATTTTTTCGAACTTGGGAAAAGAGGAAAATATTCTTTTTCTTTATCATACCATAAAATAGAAATTTTGTCAAGAAAAATCTCCCGGAAGAACCGGGAGACGTAGGGTTGGAGATATTTAATTGGAAAATTCCGTAACTGCGGGGTAAATATAAACTTTGCCGTTATCGGTTCGCTTGATCCGGTAAACGGAACAGCCGTTGCGCCATTGCACTTCGTATCCTGCCCGGCACAACTCCGATACGATGCGGTAATGCTTTGCGGAGATGACGAGATAATCATAATGTTGAACCATTTGCACGTCTGTAGCAATCCCATATTCCGGAGTTCTGAAATCCAAATCAAAACAGACCCTGGTTTTCAACTCATACAGCATTAGATAATAATACAGATCCCTTCTTCCGCGCTCTCCGTTACACATTGCAACCTTGGAATTCCGCGGAATGATCTCGGCGGCTTCCTGCAGCGTCTCCATAACAAGGCCCCGCTCCGTTGACGCGAAATCCGGACGGGACACCAACTGCACCGCCTGCCCGGAAACCAAGGAAAAGAGCAAGAGAGAGATACATAGAGGCAAAAAGCGAACGAAAAACGTCCGACGTTCCAAAATATCGTAAAACGAGAAAATCATCGCTTCTGCAAGAATAGCGGTGAAAAAAATGGTGGGGGTCATCATATACCGTTCAAAGGCGGCAAGAACCTGAGCTTCCCCGACTGCCATAATAAAGCCGTACATAAACAACAACGCCACGGAATAACCCATCATCAGACCGTTGGCGGAAAGCCAGGTGCGGAAAAGATATTTGCAATTTTTCTTCCGATACCGAAGAAGAAACAGAGCTCCAATGACCATCAAATTCAGAACCGCGAAGAAAAGGACGTAGATTTTAGAAAAATCCGTAATCTTATCCCAAAACGTCCTTAGAATCCCTGCGTAAAAAGACGGGGTCCGCTCTTGAAAGGTCCGGACGATTCCGTGAAAGGCGTAGGAATCGGTATCGGTGCCGTAGGTAACTTCCCGATAGGTTTTCCACAAAAAATCCCACAGACAAACCCCGGCAAAGGGCATCAGGAAAAGCCAGCGTTTCCGCCGAGGCAAAGAGGCTTTCCGGGAATCGTAAAATAAAAACAGGGCAAAGAAAACCAAGAGAAGAACGGCATTGCTTTTGACCAAAATCAAGAAGGTCAAAACCGGGGTTATAAACGCCCACGCCAGCAACGGACGGTCTCGGTATTCCTCTCGGAGAAACCAGGCGGAGACGGCAAGAAACCCCATCAAAGCATCGACCAAGAGATTATAGACCTGCAACGTACCGTCGTCATAAACCAACAGGCTGACGAGAACCACAGATAAGACGGCGAAGGCAAAAAACCGGAGGGAACGAACCTTTCGAACCCGGAAAAAGAGAGGCGATAACGCGGCACAGGAAAAGAGGGCTTGCCCCATCAGAGCAATATCTTCCGACCGCCCTGCCACCGAACAGAACCAATACAAAAAAGAGGCAGTTCCGGGAGCGTAATCCCGGAAGACCACGACGGTCTTCGCAGTAGGAAAATCGTTAAAATGGAGCATTTCCGAAAGAACGGTACCCCAATGGGAAAAGTTATCGTAATGATAATAATGAACGCCCCAAAGAATGGGGATAAACACCGCAGAAGCCACAAAGAAAAAGACCATTCCCGGCGAAATCAGAAACGAAAAAGAAAAACGGCGGCAAAGGGCTAATATTACGTAAAAAATCAATAGCCCGATTCCCATAAAAAAGAGAATCCACGCCATCGGCTGCAACCAATGGAGCAAGCCGAAAGTAAACAGAGCAACGGTGAGGGTACAGAGCGTAACCACGGGAACGAACGCCGGCTTCAGCTTCGTCAAACGTACCGTCAGCGAAAACCAACCGCACAGGCACAGCATAAAACAGAGCCAACGCAAAACAGTAAACAAAGCCGTCATCAAACCCCTCCCTTTTATATTATGAAAACATTGTACCATAAACGGTCAGCGTTGTCAACGGAGAATCCATTAAGAAATCGTTAAGATTTTCTTAAAAAGTGCAGTGATACATCGTCTACACCGTCAGGCGAAACCTCACTCGCAGCAACGTCACTGCAAAAGGCAACTTCACTTGCCCGCAAGGGCAAATTTAGTAAAAAAACGACCTGTCGAAACAGGTCGTTGGGGATCTGCGGATCAAAAAATACTGTGATTTTCTTATAAAATACATGTTGTTTTTGTAGTTAACCGCCTATATACCCTTCACGCAATTTAACCTCAACTGCTACACCGTTTTCAAAATAAATTTCATACCACAAGGAATCATCATAACTCATTATCCATTCAGGTGTATTATCACGAATCATATAAACTCCGAAAGTTATTTCCCCGTCATTGTTCGTGCAAGTTCCATTAAATTCGCCATATTTTTCTATAATTTTTTCTTGGGTGTTACCTATTATAAATCTATCATTATAGGCAAAATGTGTAGGATGATAATATTTGAAAACACATATGAAAGTAGCAACAATTAAAACAGTAATTGCTAAAATAATAATTATTCTCTTTTTCATCATATCACCGACCTTTAACATATTATAGCATAAAAGTAGTAAAGAGTCAAGGTTTTAGTGAAATATTCAGCGATACGGAATGTGAAATAAAATAAATTCCTCACGCACCACAGGCATTTCACATTGCGAAGCAATATTTCACGCACGAAGTGCATTTCACAAATCCCCCAGAGATTTATTTCGTTAAAAAAACGACCTGTCGAAACAGGTCGTTTTTTTTGT
>JAZNDV010000039.1:0-4317 GCA_045588285.1 Eubacteriales bacterium | reverse complement strand
TCCTCCTCAAGAGTTTTGTTGAAAAATCTTGAGTTCTGCGACATTGCAAGAATTTTAAACGCTGAATCGTTTATAAAAATCGGATTTTCAAAAACTTCCGTGGCAATGTTGACAAGTTCCTGCAAACCGCTGTTTGAATATAAGACATTAAGAATTCTATGCATAGCAGAGACAAGCGTTGCTTCGTCAATAAGAATATCTGCAATCTTATTAAGGATATCGAACTGGTTCACTTCGATTGGAACAAGGAAAAGGTTCATATCTCCGCTGTTTATAAAATCCGGCGGAAGCGGAACATCTTCAATACAGATCAGATTACTGATTTCGTCCGTTTCAAGCCGATCCGGAAGTTCCGAAACATATCCTACATAAAGACAGGCCGAGAAAAAGCTCGTTTGTTTCGGCTTTATCATCTTGTGCGTTTCTATGTATGCAGGCATACTTGCTTCCGAAACTGTTTTTAATTTGAATTCTTCGAGTTTTGGAAGAATTTTCTGAATTTCCACCGAATCTACCTCCCGTTTGTGCAAGCTCACAATTTGCACTTTCATTTTGCCTCAAAACTTTGGTTTTGTCAATATTCAAATTGCGTTTCAAAAAGTTTAGAATGTAATCGTGGACAAAATCCAAGAATCAAATATTTTTGAGAGGACTGAATTTAAATGACAGTAAGAGAACAGGTTTATGAAAAGATCGTAGAAAGATGCTGCGCTCTTTTCGGCAAAAAACCCGAAGAAATTAACGAAGATACCCGCTTTATCGACGATCTTGGTGCAAAATCCGGAAACGTTTCCCAGATGACCAACTTCCTTGAAGATGAATTCGACATAGAAATTTCCTTCATGGAATTCCGCAGAAGAGCAACCGTTGGTATGGCAACCGATTACATTACCGAACTTTGTGAAGAATAACAACTTCACCCTTTATAAAATAATTATACTATAAGGAAAGAAGGATAAACATGCCCGAAATGCCGAAACCCGAAAGATTTACAAAAACCAAAGTTTTTAACGGCGTTGAAACCGAAGTTATCTACCGCAAAGCCAAAACCCCTATTGACCCCAGCCTTGAAAACCGCGACGCAGAAGGCGCAGGAATGAACGCTATGGGTATGGGTGTTTGCCCTGCTTTCAACCAGAGAAGTTACGAATGCGCTCCCGGCATTATTTGCGATCAGGACGTTCCCGTAAAAATGCGTGACGGCGTTACAATCTATTGCGATATTTTCCGTCCGAAAGATAAAAGCAACCTTCCTTGCCTTGTTTCCTGGAGCTTCTATGGAAAACGCCCCGGCGAAGGTATGAGCGAATGGCAGATCATGGGTGTAACCCCCGGCACTGTTTCCAAATTCGCAAAATTCGAATCTCCCGATCCTCTTTACTGGTGCTATAAAGATTACGCAGTAGCAAACGTTGACCCCCGTGGCGCAGGCCATTCCGAAGGTGATGCAGATTATTTCGGCACTCAGGACGGTCGTGACGGTTACGACTTTGTTGAATGGGTTGCACAGCAGCCTTGGAGCAACGGAAAAGTTGCACTCAGCGGTAACTCCGCAGTAGCAATGAGCCAGTGGAGAATTGCAGCAGAACAGCCGCCGCACCTTACCTGCATTGCTCCTTTCGAAGCAACTTCCGATATTTACCGCGAAAGTATTTACGAAGGCGGTATTCCCGCAATCACCTTCAACGAATTCATCGTAGGTTCTGTAACCGGTGAAAACGGCGTTGAAGACGCTGTTGCAATGGCACAGAAATCTCCCCTTATGAACGCATATTGGGAAGACAAAATCCCGAAATTTGAAAACATCAGAATCCCGGTATATTGCACTGCATGCTGGAACCATTTCCATCTCCGCGGTTCCTTCCAGGGCTTCAGAAAAATCAAATCCAAGAAAAAATGGATGCGTGCTCACCGCGATTTCGAATGGCCGGATAGCTACGACAGAGAAAACCTTGCAGAACTCAATATGTTCTTTGACCGTTACCTGAAAGATATTCATAACTGCTGGGAATCCACCCCGAGAGTACGTCTTGAAGTTCAGGACGCACATGATTTCCTCTACGCTAAAAACCGTCCGGAAACTTCCTTCCCGCTTAAACGCACCCAGTACAAAAAACTCTATCTTGATGCAGCCAACAACGCACTTTCCTGGGAACCTCTTGCAAACGAATCCAAGGTAAGCTATGACGGCGCAACCGGTGTTACTAACTTCGATATCAAATTCGAAGAAGACACCGAAATCACCGGTTACATGAAACTCCATATGTGGGTAACCGCAGAAGAATATAACGACGCTGATATCTTTATTAACATTCAGAAGCTCGATACCAAAGGCGAATGGCTTCCTGTTGATGTTCTCGGCGAACCTCATCCCGGTGCATGGGGCAAAATGAGAGTTTCTCACCGTGCTCTTGATGAAGAAAAATCCACCGCATTCCAGCCTATCCAGAGCCATCTCAAAGAAGAAAAGATCCAGCCCGGCGAAGTTGTTCCCGTTGATATCGAAATCGTTCCTTCCAGCCGCTTCTGGCACAAAGGTCAGTCCCTCCGTATCCAGGTTGCAGGTCACTACATCAGAGAAGGCTGGTTCGAACCCCTTACCTGGGAAGCAGACAACAAAGGTGATACTTCCATTTATTCCGGCGGTAAATATGATTCTTACCTCCAGATCCCGGTAATCCCGCCCAAATATGTTGACGGCGATATCGAATATGGAAGAAAAGACTGATTGCAATTTTAATATAAAGTACCTTCCGACATAATAATACCCCCCAAAGGAAAGGGCAGCGGTCAACAAAATCGGCTGCTGCCCTTTTTGCGCCCCAAAAGGAGAAAAGCAAAATGATTATTGGAATCGGAACAGATATTTTTGAAGTAAAACGGCTGTCGGAAGCTGCCATCAGCGACGGCGACCCGTTTCTGATGAGAGCATATACCGAAAAAGAAAGAGCAGAAGCAAAATCCAGTAACGAAAAACGGCATTATTTAGCAGGAAAATTTTCAGCCAAAGAGGCTGTTTATAAAGCTATAAGTTCCTGCAAAATAGAATTCCGTCCCGGAGAGATAGAAATATTAAACGGAAAAGAAGAAAAGCCCGCACCTTTCCTTCTTGGAAAAACGAAGGAATGTTTCGAGGCTCTTTACGGGACGGAATATGCAATCCATGTATCTGTTTCCCACGAAACGGATATCGTTTGCGCTTTTGCCCTGGCAGAAAAACTTTAAAGGAGAAGCTGATATGGATATTATGACAAGAATATACGAGCGCGCAAAAGCCGCTCCGCAAAGAGTTGCTTTTCCGGAAGCAACCGAAGAAAAAATCCTTTTGACCGCACGAAAATGTGCCGATGAAGGTTACTGTATTCCGATATTGGTAGGCGTTCCCGAAGATATTGAAAACGCCGCAAAAGAATTCGGAGTATCCCTTGAAAACATCACCGTTATTGATGCTTTCAATGAAGACAGACTTGAAAGACTTATTGCAGCATATACCGAAAAACATCCGCTCAACAGCGCAAAAACCATGAAGCGCAAAGCCAAAGACCCCATGTACACCGCACTTATGATGCAGGCTGTGGGTACCGTTGATGTAACTTTTGCTGGACTCACCCATTCAACCGGCGACGTTATTATGGCAGGTCAGCTTGTTGTCGGTCTTCAGAAAGACGTTTCCGTTGTATCAAGCGTCGCCGTATTCAACATTCCCGGATACGAAGGCAGCGAAGGTCCTCTTCTCGGCTTCGGCGACAGCGCCGTTTGCGCAAACCCCGATGCGGACGAACTTGCAAGTATTGCAATTTCCGCCTGCGATACGATTCATTCCCTTCTTGAATGGGAACCCAGATGCGCAATGCTTTCTTATTCCACCTGCGGAAGCGCCGGCGGCGTTCTTGTTGACAAAGTTATTGAAGCAACCAAGCTTGCAAATGAAAGAAGACCTGACCTTGCAATCGACGGCGAATTCCAGCTCGACTCCGCTCTCCATCCGAAGGTCGCAGCAAAGAAAGTTCCGAAAGAAAGCAAAGTTGCAGGTAAAGCAAATATCATTATCTGGCCCGATCTTAACGCAGGCAACATCGGTGTAAAACTTGTTCAGCTCTTCGGCCATGCAGATGCATACGGTCCTATGCTCCAGGGTTTTGCAAAAATCGTATGTGACTGTTCCAGAGGTGCCTCCGTTGATGATATGGTCGGCAATATAGCAATGAGCTGCGTAAGGGCACAGGGGGTTATTTAAGATGAAAGATTATAAAATTTTTGTAGTAAACCCGGGTTCCACCTCTACTAAAATAGCACTTTTCGAAGGCGAAAAATGCT
>JAZNDV010000038.1:0-6365 GCA_045588285.1 Eubacteriales bacterium | reverse complement strand
ACAACGCTCAGGTTCTGAATGGTGACCTGTTCGCTGCCCATATGACCGGGCATACCCTTACCCTTCATGACTTTGGAAGGAGTAGAGTTTGCACCCATAGAACCCTGATGTCTGTGGTAACCGGAGGTACCGTGGGTCATGGGTTGTCTGTGGAAACCGAGGCGTTTGATGGTGCCCTGGTAACCTTTCCCTTTGGAGATGCCGGTAACGTCAACCACGTCGCCGGAAGCGAAGACGTCTGCTTTGATCACGTCGCCGACGTTCATGGATTCGCTGTTGTCCAATTTGAATTCTTTCAGAACCCGCTTGTAAGCGACTTCTGCTTTGTCGTAATGACCTTTGAGGGGTTTGACGACCAGCTTTTCGCGAATGTCTTCAAAGCCCAGCTGAACGGCGCTGTAGCCGTCATTGTCAACCGTCTTCTTCTGAATGACGGTGCAGGGGCCGGCTTCCACAACCGTTACGGGAACGACGTTTCCGTTTTCGGTGAACAGTTGGGTCATGCCGATCTTTCTGCCGATAATTCCTTTTTCCATTTTAACTTTCTCCTTTCGGTTATTGGTTGACCTCGGAAAGGGAGATCAACGTGACCGTATACCATATATAATGGTACGGAATGACTTCTTTCATCTGAGGCAAGTCATCGGTTCCTCATGCATGGCTGATGTGAAATTAAAGTTTAACTTCGATTTCGACGCCTGCGGGAAGGTCAATGCCCATGAGAGCTTCAACGACCTTCTGAGAGGGCTTGAGAATGTCGATAACGCGCTTATGAGTGCGGGTCTCGAACTGTTCGCGGGAGTCCTTATATTTGTGGACGGCGCGCAGGATTGTGATAATCTCCCGTTCGGTGGGCAGAGGAATCGGTCCGGAAACCTTTGCTCCCATGCGGGTCGCGGTAGCGACGATCTTTTCACAAGCCTGATCGACCAGGTGATGGTCGTAAGACTTCAGTCGGATTCTCATTTTTTCAGTTGCCATAGCTTTTCGCCTCCTTAAGTATTTGGGAAGAGTTTGATCGGACAAGTTATCCGATCAGACTTGGGCGATGAAAAACCGAACACTGCGCCGTGCGTTTCATGGTTCGGACATAAAAATCGGATCAGGGCAAGCTGATCCAATCGACCGAACAGACTGCGCCGCGCGCAATCCGCCAGAAACGTGCGCTGAGAGGTAAAGACTTTGCCTTACGTCAACTAAGTTCGGTTTCATCCAATTTGAAATCGGATACGGCTCCTCCGGAACTACCTGCCGCCCAAATGCGGATTTCAGCAACCTCCGGGATCACAGCCTACTTTGCCATGCTCTGCCATTATACCACACACGGAGCCGTGTGTCAAGCATAATTCCAAAAAAAGTATTGAACTTTTTGTAAACTTTCTCAATTTTCTCCTCTTCCTTAAAAAATTCAGATTTTTCCCCTCTTTTCCTGTTGACATTTCCGCGTTTTTCGTGTAGAATAGAAACAGAAACAAATTTTAATGAAACGAGGTTATCAATCATGGAAGAGAGAGACGATATTCTCACCCTGACCGACGAAGAGGGCAATGAAGTCAATTTTGAAATTATCGACGCCGTAGAACACGAAGGCAAAACCTACGTTCTTCTGACCCCCGCCGAAGCCGGAGAAGAAGAGGAAGTAGAAGTCATCATGCTCCGGGTGGAAGATGACGGAGATGAAGACGTGCTGGTCACCGTAGACGACGAAGACGAATTCAACACCGTCGCCGCACTGTTTGACCAAAAGGCTGAAGAATACGAACTGGAAGCAGAAGACGGCTGCGGACACGATGGCTGCAATTGCGGCTGCGACCACTGCCACGAATAATTTCCCAAAACTTCCTGTTTTATATCACACGCGTGCGTATATATTATAATAGGAAGTCAAGTTAGAAAACTTTCTTGCTTTTTTCCTGCGGGATACGATTTTTATGATTTTCAGTTAAAACCTACACCTTTACTAAGGGAATCTCTCTTCCCGTGCGGGGATGCAGGCCTCCCGCCGCAGACTGCCTTTGTGCCTCTGCCCAGCGGACGTTGGAAGCACAAAACACGGGAGTGGATTTTACCCGCCCTGCTGTCAAGCAGGTTTACGAAGTCATAACGCCTTCCGGCGAACAAAATAACGGTCTTGTGGGATTTGTGCTGTGCTCTTTGCACAGCACAGTTTTTTTGATTCAAAAAAAAAGAGCGGCGGAAGATTCCGCCGCCGTATTGATTTAACCGAATTTTTTCGGATCCCGGAATTCATCAGAAATGGGAGCTTCCCCCTTCTTCTCATGAGACAAGAGCCATTTGTATACTTCGGGGTTTGAGAAGGTGTCAGTCCAAGCATCGTGAGCGTTTTCGGGATAAATCGTCAACTTGGCGTTTCCGCCCCGCTTGTTAATGGTTTCTACCATAATTTCAGACTCCCGGCAAAGGACCGTCGGGTCTTTCCCTCCGTGGAACGCCCAAACGGCAACGTTTGCCAACCGTCCCGAGTTCCAATACATTCCGCCGCCGCAGATGGGAGCGATGGCGGCAAAATACTCAGGCATACTCATTGCCAACTGCCACGTGGCGTAGCCGCCCATGCTTGCCCCCATCATATAGATCCGTTTGCGGTCGGTGTAAGGCTGAGAGGCAATAAACCGAACCAGATCTTCAAGATGCTCAAACAGGTCGAACCAGTTATTCCTGTTGCAAAGAGGCGCCACCGTCACGAAGGGATATTCGGGGAAATTCGGAACTCCCAACGTAATGGAGATCAAATTGACAGCGTGGGAAATATCGTCGCTTCGCGAACCGGCTCCATTCAAAACGAACAGCACAGGATGGGGCTTCGTGGGTTCAAACCCATCGGGATAATGAATTACGTAGCGAAGTTTTCCTAAAGCAAATTCCTGATAATTCATAAGACTTCCTGCCTTCTGATTTAATTTTCCTCGAACCATTGAAGGATCCGTTCCGCGAGAACGGGATTGATGCCTTTGACGGCACTCAATTCCTCTTTCGTGGCTTTTCGGACTTTATCAATGGATTTGAAATGCAAAAACAATGCTTTCGCCTTGGATTTTCCCACCCCCGGAATGGATTCCAGTTGAGACTGCTGCATGGCTTTCTGCCGGAGATTTTTGTGGTAAGAAACGGCGACCCGGTGGACTTCTTCCTGCAAGCGGCCGCAGAAGGAAAATACTTCCGGAGACGTTGCCAGCAATTTTTCCGAGCCGTCGGAAAAGACCAGGGATTTGGTCCGGTGGCGGCTGTCTTTTTTCAAACCCAACACCGGAAGAACGACTCCTTCTTCTTTTAAGACTTCTTCCACGGCATGAATTTGAGCCAATCCGCCGTCGCAGAGAATTGCGTCGGGCAGAGGCGTAAATCCTTCGTCGCCCTCTTTATACCGGACGATACGGCGCTGCACCGCTTCTTTCATATAATCCGTATCCCCCCGTCCTAAGGTCTGGCGGATCCGGTATTTTTTATATTTCTTCCGATCGGGGATTCCGTCCCGAACGGAAATACTTCCGCACACTACGTCGGCACCGGCGGTCTGGCTGACGTCATACACTTCCATCAATCCCACCTTACGCAACCCGGAAAACTCCGAAAATGCGTTCAACTGCCGTTGAATCCGGGCGGTCTTCCCTTCGTACTGCAACATTCGTTCTCCGGCGTTGCGATCCGCAAGAGTTCGCAAGCGAAGGTCTTGCTCGTAGGTCGGGACGGTAATCTTCCCTTTCAGCCATTGATTGAGAAGGGGGGTCCATTCGTATTCCTCGGGCAGGTAGATCTTCCCGGGGGGCAAAACGTCTTCCGTATAAAAGCGCTCCAAATACTGACGCAGCAAATCCGGAGTAAAGGGTTCTTCAAAAACGTCGCACCGCTCTCCAACCACGTATCCGTTGCGTAACCGCAGCAAAAAGATGCAGCAACGGTCTTCCCCGGTGCGGTAACCGAAATAGTCGGCGTGGCGGTTTTGGGAAATCACCGGACGCTGTTTTTTGGAAATCATTCCCAAGGCGTTTCTGCGGTCCCGAAGAAGCGCCGCCTCTTCAAAATCCAGCCGTTGCGCGGCTTTTTCCATTTCGGCAGTCAGTTCCCGCTCAATGGCGTCGGTCTTTCCTTCCAAAATGGCACAGATGGATTCGTACGCCTTTTTCATTTCCCCGGCATCTGCTTTCCCTGCGCAAAATCCGTTGCACCTCCCCATATCAAATTCCAGACAGGGTTTGGTGCGGGGTTTATAATTGCACGAGGGCAATTTATAGGCAGAATTGAGCAATCCCACGATGAGGGAAACGTTTTGCAGATAAGCAAAGGGCCCGAAACACCGGGCGCCGGAGGGCCGGGTATACTCCGTCTTGACCCGGGGACAGCCGTTCACCAAAGAAACGCAAATAAAGGGGTAGCCGTGCCCGTCCTTTAGTTTAATATTGTAGAAAGGATTGTGCCTCTTGATCAAGCTGCACTCAGTAATCAGCGCGTCCAATTCGTTTTCGCATAAAATTACCGAAAACCGGTCCACATGTTCAATCATACGCTCGACCTTCGGCTCGTGGGGAACATTGCGGAAATAGGACGAGACCCGATTGCAAAGCTTGACGGCTTTTCCTACATATATGACTTCCCCCGAGGCGTCATACATGGTATACACCCCGGGAGAATCCGGTAATTCATTTGCTTTTTTTAATAATTCGGCACGGGTCATTATTCCATGACGAAATTGCTCTGAATCAGAGCGACGAGTCCGTCGATGGCTTCCTGCTCATCGGGACCGTTGGCGATCACCTGGATCTCCGTATCTTTGGTAATGCCCAAAGAAAGGATCCCCAACAGGGATTTGGCGTTCACCCGGCGGTCGTCTTTTTCCACGGAGACGGAAGACTTATACTCGTTTGCCTTTTGGGTGAAGTAGGTAGCGGGACGGGCGTGCAGCCCTACGGGATTGGTCACTTTTACAGTTTTACTCAGCATTTTCGTTTCTCCTGTGTTCGATAATGAATTTTGATCGGTACTGCAAAGATACTTTCTTTCATTATATATCGACAAATATATTATACAACGAAAACTTAAAAAAGTCAATTAAAAAATGATACAAAAAAAGCCTTTTAATTTCTCGGTTTTCTGTAATATTGCACGATTTCGCACTGAATTCAGCATTTTACACCTTCCTGTTTTCCCCTCGGAATGTAAATTCTGAACGGGATATTTCATTTTCACCGAGGGAAAATGATAGGGAAAGATTCATCAAAAAAAATGATGGTCTTATCTTTTTGGAAAGGAGAAGATACCAATGCAGAACGAACGCGGCATATCTTATTATATGCAAAAATTCCGTTTTTTTGCAACGGCTCTGGCGGTGGTCTTTCTATTGGCACAAATTCCGGGAGAAAATACGGTGTCCGCCCTTGCGGCGGCGACGGTCCCGGACACGTTCCCAAAATCGGAACGTCTTTCACTTCCGACGGCAAAAACCGATTTTTCTACGGTAACCGAGGTGATCCCCGGCGGAGACGCAGTAGCAGTCCGGCTCATCTCAGACGGGGTCATCGTCCTTGGATTTACCGATGAAAAGAGCGATAATCCGGCGCGGTCAGCAGGATTGAAACGAGGAGACCGCATCGTCAAGATCGGCGAAACGAAAATTGAAACGAACGAAACCATGACGAAAGCACTGAAGCAAGCCGACGGAAACGCCGTATCGTTACGCTACGTGCGGGGAACGAAAGAATGTGAAACCTCCGTCCGTCCCCGGAAAAGCGAAGACGGAACATGGCAGATCGGAATTCTGATCAAAGATTCCACCGCCGGCATCGGAACGTTGACCTACGTGATCCCCGGCACCGGCGAATACGGCTGTTTAGGGCACGGAATCTCCGACCCGGATACCGATACCTTATTTTGTGTGGGAAAAGGGGATTTATACCCGGCGGAGATCACGAATCTGCGAAAAGGGGCGTGCGGTGCCCCGGGAGAATTACAGGGAATGTTCGGCTCTCCCGCCTTGGGACGCTGTGTAAAAAACTGGGAAACCGGACTTTTCGGACAACTGGACCCCCGCAGATTTGAGGATCGGGAAAAGATCCCCATTGCCTCAAAAAGCGAGATCCGGGAAGGAAGTGCCGTCATTCGGTGCACCGTAGACGGCGACGGGATCGAGGAATACGACATCGAAATCGTCCGCATCTACCGTGCCTTCGGGGGACCCACGAAAAATATGTTGATCCGTGTCACTGACCCGGCATTATTAGAGCAGACCGGCGGAATCGTTCAGGGAATGTCCGGTTCTCCTATTTTGCAGAACGGCAAGCTGGTGGGAGCCGTCACCCACGTCCTCATCAACGATCCAACCAGCGGATACGGAATTTTTATTGAAAATA
>JAZNDV010000037.1:0-3449 GCA_045588285.1 Eubacteriales bacterium | reverse complement strand
AAGATGATAAAGTTATTTTACATTTTGGATACCGTGATTTGCCGTATTGCTTTTTCTTAAACTTTTTTGATGTTTTCTTGACTTTTTTGCCAATGTCTGCTATAATATCAAGCAGAACGTTTGAGGAGGGCTCAGAATGGGATTAAAAGAAACTTTTGAGAGACGCGGTTTTCAATTCGTTGCGTTTGACACCAGGGAAGATGCCGTGTCGTTTCTTTGCAGGGAATGTAACGGAAAAACCGTTTCCTTCGGCGGCTCTGTAACCGTTCAGGAAATGAACTTATACGAGTCGCTTAGTGTGAATTCAAATTGTTCTTGGCATTGGAAGCAAGACCCGACGCAAGCCGTGACGTCGGCAGACGTTTTTATTACTTCCGCAAATGCCGTCTCGGAAACCGGCGAGATCGTCAATATTGACGGACATTGCAATCGGGTTTCCGCTTCGGTTTACGGTCACAAACAGGTTTATTTTGTCTTTGGGAAGAATAAGTTAACACCGGATTTACCATCTGCTTTGGACAGAGCAAGAAATATTGCCGCACCGAAAAATGCGATGCGGCTTAAAAGAAAAACTCCCTGTACCGTGGACGGGCGCTGCCACGATTGCCAAAGCCCTGATTGTATCTGCTCTGCTACGGTTATTCTGCGCCGCAAACCTACTTCCTGTGACGCAACGTTGATTCTGATCCGGGAGGATTTGGGATATTAAAGCAACTCGTTTCCGAGTTGCGCTGTGAATCCCCCTGAATAGGGAGGTGTTTCCGGCGGCCTTCGATCTCTGACCCATAAACCGTGAAAAGAATCAAAAGGTATCTTATAAGTTAATATTCCCGCATAATACGGAGCCAGGGTATACAACGGATAATAAACTGCAACGGCGTTGTTCGTCAGATAGTAATTTGCTTCGTTAAAACATTGTCTTGCATTTCGGAGGGGATTCTCAAAAAAGAGAATCTCCTCACGTTCTTTTTGTTTTTTTATTTGTTCGCATACCGATTTGTAAATGATGTTTCGGTAGGGCGCGTTTTTGTAAAAAAAGTAGGAAAGAGGCACCTTCATCCCCAAAGAAAAATCCCACGTATTTCCGGAACGGACCGTCGTTCCGTGGGTTCCGCCGAAATATTGGTATCGGTCGAGAACGACGGAACCGTATCTGAGATCGAGACGCGTTGTAGAAAATGTCCTAATAATAGAATGAAGGGTAAAATCATATTCCTGCTCTTGGGCAATGCGGGCTTCTTCCGATGCCCGGTGATAGAATTCCGTCCTCGCTTGCCGGTTCAGATTCCGCGCCTGCCTGCAGTAGTGATCGTTGAATCTGTATTCACTTTGCTTCGATAAGGGGCCCATAATTTGGGGATATGAAATTTTTAATTCTAAAACCGGTTTGTTTTCTCGGTAAAGCAAACTTTCAATCGTTTCTCCGCTCATGTTTAATTGCATTTCACACGCCTCCCATAATAGTTTATGCGGAAGTCGTGGAATCTTGCGGTACATCTGCAAAGAAAATTTTACATTTCTATGAAAACACTTGCTTTTCAAATGTAAATTTGTTATAATTATGTTTATAAATAATAACCCGAAAAAGGATGGATCGTTATGTCTAAAAATCCTCAGACCAAAAATGCGGATACTCTCTGGTCTCCGCTTGTAAAAGTCGTTGCTGTCATTTGTGCCGTGGTGCTCCTTGCTTCCATCGCTCTTGCTGTTGTTGCAAAAGCCGGATATTTTCGTCGGAATACCGTCGTTATGAACGTGGGTAATACCGAAGTGAACGCCTTGGAGTTTAATTACGGTTATTTCAGCGCTCTCAACAATTTCTATTCTCAATATTACTATTACGCAAGCATGATCGGATTTGACGTTACCACTTCTCTTAAGAGCCAGACCTGCTACTTCGATTCGACCAAGTCTTGGTATGAGTATTTCGTTGATCAGACCAAAGCTCAATATGAAGAAGTGTATCTCCTTTACAACAAAGCAGTGGAAGAAGGATTTACGATGACTGAGGAATCTGCCAAATCGCTGGAAGATTCGATCTCTGAATTGGAATCTGCTGCAAAAGAAGCGAAGGTCAGCGTGAATAAATACCTGCAATCTCTCTACGGCCCCAATATCACTTTGAAAGAATACAAAGAATTCGTTACCCGCCGGCTGGTCTCCGCTGATTTCTACGAAAAGTACATGGACAGCTTGGAGTACGACGCTGAGAAAATCGAAAAGTATTACACTGACAACAAAAAAGATTTCGATGTTGTGGATTACTATGCGTATACTGCAAAGGCGGATACGAAGAATAATAAAACCGCGGAAGAAATTGCCAACAGTATTAAAGATGCATCAACGGACGTTAATACCTATCTGGAAGCCTTGAAGGGAATCGTCGGGGCAGATACGTTTAAGGAAGAAACCTATTTTGAAGAAGATTCCGGCTACACCAAAGATGACGATATTTCCGAATGGCTCTTTAACGACGAGCGGAAAGCCGGTGACGTCACCGTAATCAAAAAAGCCGGTGCTTCCTCTTCCGCAGATACTTATACCGTCGTTTGCTTCGTGGAACGCGGTCGCGAGAATTATAAGCTTGCCACCATGCGTCATATTCTGTTTGCCATCGACGAATTGACCGATGATAACGGAGATCCCATTGAAGACAAGGACGGAAAAGTCCAGACCAACGATGCGGAAATGAAGGCAGAAGCCGAAAAAATTCTGAAACAATGGAAGGACGGCGCTGCAACCGAAGATTCCTTTGCTGCATTGGTTAAAGATAATACGGATGATGAAGGCAGTATTGAAACCGAGGGTCTTTATGAGGATTTCGACAAAAAGACCATGGTGGACGAGATTACCGATTGGATTTGGGCGGAAGGCCGCAAAGCCGGGGATTGTGAAATAGTGAAGACCAGCTACGGTTATCACATCGTCTACTTCGTAGAATATGGCGATGAAAAATGGAATTCTGATGTCGTAAATACGTTGAAGGGCGAAGATTACAGCGATTATCTTGATGCTCTCAAAGAGGAATATCCCATATCCTTTAACGATAAGGGGTTGTCTCAGGTCGGTTGATTCCATGAGTTCGGAGTGCGGGCAGCAACCGTTGCTGCCCGCCTTTCATATTATCTTGAAGAGGGGGCTTCCATGAATCTGAATCATTGTACACTTTGTCCCCGAAGATGCGGTGCTGATCGAACCAAAGAACATGGTTTTTGCGGCGGAGGAGCGCGAATCCGTATTGCGAGAGCCGACCTGCACTTCGGTGAAGAACCGTGTATTACCGGAAAAGCAGGATCCGGGACGGTTTTTTTCAGCGGTTGTGCATTGCAATGTAAATTCTGTCAGAACGAACCTATCAGCCACAAAAGATTTGGGGAAGAGGTCTCAGAATCCCGGCTTTCGGAAATTTTTTTGGAACTTGAGAAGCAAGGTGCGGAAAATATTAATCT
>JAZNDV010000036.1:0-5481 GCA_045588285.1 Eubacteriales bacterium | reverse complement strand
CTTTTAATTTTAATTTTTAATTTTATTACCATAATTTTTATACTATCTTTATTGCGTGCTCTCAATTTTGATTAAGTTGGAGCAACAGTCTGCTATAGTCTTTTCTTCATCTACCACTTTTTTCGATAGCCTTAGCAAATTTTATTAAAAATTTTCTAATCCCATCCTGAACAGTAGGTGAAGTAGACTGCGTTTTCTTCTTGTATTTCAGAACATTCATTGCGCCAACACCTCCTAACCGTGCAAATAAATCTATTAGAACATTACCATATTCTTCTTTTATTATACCAAATATTTATAACGGATTTTTGTCATAACAACAAATTTTACCTTACATTACAATAAAAACCGATATACATTAAATTCAAAAACCCTTGCAACCTTTCTGTTTTCTGCTATAATATTTTCACAGCGTTGAAAAGTAAAACTACAGCAGAAAAGAGGTTAAAATGAGATATATTACGACAGAAATTTAAAACAATTTGGGGATTATTTAATATCCGAGGAGAAGGCGGAAGCGACGGTAAAAAAGTATATGCGCGACGTGGAACTTTTTCACGATTGGCTGAACGGAGCCGGGGTTGTAAAACCGTGCGTTTTGAAATATAAAGCACAACTTTTGGAATCCCATTCTGCGACCGGTACGAACGGTGTAATTTCTTCTTTGAACAGTTTCTTTGCATTTGTGGAATGGAGCGATTTGAAAGTAAAAACCGTAAAGGTGCAAAAGCAGTTATTTGCACAGGAAGAACGGGAGCTTTCAAAACGAGAATGATAGGTATACCGGTCGGAATTGCTATAGCAATTGTCGTTGGCACTATCATCTTCTTTAGTACACTATAAGACGTTGTGGTTTTTAATAAATTCTTAGTTGTACTTAATCACACCGCAGATTTAGCGTCTAAATTATTTGTATGACAAATCATCGCCCCACTTTAGGTGTGCATAGGCCCACAATAGGGAAGCCGGAGAGCAAAAAAACTCTCCGGCATTTTTTTTATTTTCTATTCATTTTGCATGAATATTCATGGCATTGAATAAAACCTAAAAACTCCCACTAACTGGAAAATATAATGTTATTTTTTTGTGGTTAAATTGAGGAGATTCCCAACGTGTAAGCTTTTGAAAAAATTCCTTGTTGCCGGATAAGGGGAAAATTTTTGTAAAATAAAGGAAAAGACTTGCATTTGTCTCTACCTTATGGTATAATAACATAATAAGATATATCTCTGGGAGAGTTTCTGTATGAAGAATTTGAAATCGGCACGAAAGGAAATGAACGGGCTTCTTGCATTCTTTGTTGCCTGCAAGGCGTTGCTCGTCTTAACGAATCGCTTTTTGGGAACGGGTTTGTACTGGGTTCTTACGCAGGTCTTCGGTGACGGTGCGCCCCGGGCGTATTTGGAATTTGCATCTTACGGAACACTTTCCGGCTTGCTTTTAGAGATATCAGTTTTTATTTTTTGCCTATTCGTTCCGATCTGCCTGTATTTTTTCTTCAGCGGTAAAAAATATATAAAGACAATCCCGTCGGAAAAACCGGAATTCCTCCAGATTTGTTTTGGCGTCGGTGCCACGGTTTTGATTGGGAATATTTCTGCTTCGGTAGGAAATGCCGTACTTTCTATTCTATTTTCAATCTTTGGCATGGAAGATAAATATTACGCTATGTTACAGAGCGATATTTCCTATCCGTCAAATTTCTGGTTGATTCCGTTGTTTGTCCTTATGCTGGCGGTTTTACCTGCCTTTTTTGAAGAAATTTCCATGCGGGGAATCGGTATTTCGGTGACCAAAAAATTGGGGATTTTATTTACGTTATTTTTCAGCGGCTTTTTCTTTGCTTTTATGCACAACTCATGGACCCAGCTTCCCTATGCCTTCGTCATCGGAATCGTTCTCGCCTATTTTACCCTGAGATTTAAGACGATTTGGATTGCGGTTCTGTCGCACTTTTTCTTTAATTTTAATAGCGTCATTCAGTGCTTAATCTTGCAGAATGCCGAAAGATACGGGGATATCCTGAGTATTATCTGGGGACTGTTGTTTACATCTCTTATGGCGGGATTGATGATCGCGGGTATTATCGTTTACGGTGTTAAGCGTCCCGACGTTCCGAAATCGGAATATTCTGCAGCAGAGAAGATGAAGATTATATTTTCAAGCCCGTTTCTTTATGTTTTTCTTTTGTTGGAAGCTTATCAATTGATCTATCTCTTGATGATTTATTAAGGAAATTTGTTATGATTTGGAGCGATAACGAAACGGATCTTCGTGCCGCCGCGGAACAGTTGCGTCTGGGAAGCTTGGTCGCGATTCCTACGGAGACGGTTTACGGACTTGGGGCAAACGCCTTGGACGAGGATGCTGTTGCATCAATTTTCCGGGCGAAGGGGAGACCTGCGGACAATCCGCTGATCGTCCACATTGCGGATGCGAAGGATGTGGAAACTTATGCAACCCCAAACGGTTGGGCTCGGCAGCTGGCAGAGCGGTTTTGGCCCGGGCCGCTGACGATGATCCTTCCCAAAAAACAGATTATTCCCGATATCGTCAGCGCCGGCTTGGATTCGGTAGCACTCCGTTTTCCGGCACACCCGATTGCCCAAAAACTGATCCGATATTCCGGGTGCCCCATTGCCGCACCTTCCGCAAATATTTCCGGGAAACCCAGCGGAACGACGGCGCAACACGTATTGCACGATTTCGGTGATCGTATTGCCGGCGTTGTGGATGGGGGAAAATGTTCCTGCGGATTGGAATCTACCGTCGTTTCTCTTATTGGAGATTCCCCGGTGCTCTTGCGTCCCGGATTTATTACCCCGGAGCAGATCCGAGAGGTGATTCCTTCTCTTTCCGTCGCCCGGGCGGTAGAGGAAGAATTGCCGAAAAATGAAGCAATTCTATCTCCCGGTCTGGCGCACAAACATTACGCTCCCAATGCGGAAACGATCGGGCTGATCGGAGACGCAAAATCCGCGGCGGCGTATATTCAGAATCAAGCGCCGAATGAACCGTATGCCGTTATGTGTTTTGACGGGGAAGAGCGTTATTTCGAGGGAGATGCAGTCCTTTCTTACGGTCATCGGGGAAATCCGAAGGAACAGGGAGAAAATCTCTTTCAGGTTCTTCGGCAATTGGACGAAAAACAGGTTTCTCGCATTTATATTAACGCAGAATACGGAACCGGTGTCGGATTGGCGGTCTATAACCGATTGCTCCGTTCCTGCGGATTTCAAATGATTCGGGTGTGATAGCGATGTTTGTTCTCGGAATTACCGGTCCCAGCGGTGCCGGAAAAGGAACCGCCTGTGAAATTTTGAAGGAATATGGGTATTATCATATTGATACGGATCGTCTTGTTCCGGAAATTTATCCGGACGCTCTGGCGGAATTAAAAGAGGCTTTCGGAGATCAAATTGAAGAAAACGGTGTCGTAAATAAAAAAGAATTAGCAAAAGCCGCGTTTTCTTCTCCGGAAGCTACAAACAGGCTGAATTCCATTCTTCACCCTCTTGTAATGAACAAAGTCTCGGAGTTGATCAAAAACGCCGAAACAGACGGTTTTCGGGGTGTTACGGTAGACGGGGCTGCATTGCATGAGGCTCATGCGGAGACGATTTGTGATAAGATCTTATGCATTATCTCTCCGAAAGACGAGAGGCTTGATCGGGTGATCCGCCGCGATTCGATTACGAAAGAGGCAGCAGTTATGCGCTTTGAGGCGCAAAAGTCCGATGAATATTATACAAACAATTCCGATGCGGTCATTGAAAACCGCACCTTGGAACAATTAAAACGTGAACTAATTACCTTACTGAAGGAGTGGAAACAATGAGTGAACTCATGAAGAAAAAGAAAAACGGTTATCTGGTTTATCCCGATGACCAAAAAGCGGCATTCGATTACTGCGAAGGCTATAAAAATTTCCTTAATAAAGGAAAAACGGAACGGTTTTGCGTAGAAGAATCCGTGAAGACCGCAACCGATGCCGGTTTCGTCAAATTCGAATACGGAAAAACCTATAACCCCGGGGATAAAGTTTATTTCGTTCAGCACGACCGGGCTGTGATATTTGCTGTTATCGGCTCATCTTCCGTAACCGAAGGATTTAACATTACTGCTGCTCACGTGGATTGTCCCCGTCTTGATTTGAAGCAGGTTCCCATGTATGAAGACGGTGGATTGACGCTGTTGAAAACCCATTATTACGGCGGTGTTCGCAAATATCAATGGGTTGCTCTTCCCTTGGCTCTCTGCGGAGTAATTTGCAAGAGAAACGGAGAAAAAGTGCGGGTTGAAATCGGAAACGATCCTTCCGACCCCATCTTCTATATTTCGGATTTGCTTCCCCATCTTGCGAAAGATCAAAAGGAAATTGCCGGGGAAGACCTGAACGTTATCATCGGCTCCAAACCCGATGCAGAGGCGGAAGATATGCCCTATAAGACCGAAATTCTCCGGATCCTTAATGAAAAATACGATATCACCGAAGAAGATTTTGAAACGGCTGACCTTTCCGTTGTTCCTGCAGGAGAGGCTCGTGATATCGGATTTGACCGCAGTATGATCTCTGCTTACGGTCACGACGACCGTATTTGCGCTTATCCAGAATTGACCGCGCTTCTTTCTCTGAAGGGTATTCCCAAGAAAACCTGCGTCGCGGTCTTTGCCGATCGGGAAGAGGTTGGAAGTATGGGTATTTCCGGAATGCGGTGCTCCTACGTTGCTGATTTCCTGAAGGAACTTTGCGGTACGGAGAATGCACGCCAAGCCTTTGCCAATTCCTGCGCCCTTTCCGCTGACGTCAACGCGGCTTTCGATCCCACGTATCCTTCCGTCTATGAAAAGCGCAACAGTGCCATCGTAAATCACGGGGTTGCCGTTTCCAAATATACCGGCTCTCGCGGAAAAGGTGGTTGTTCCGAAGCTCCCGCCGAGCTTTTGGCGAAAATCTTCAAGATTTTTGATGATAACAACGTCCTCTATCAGACGGCAGAATTAGGGAAGGTCGATCAGGGCGGCGGCGGAACCGTTTCCCAATTCCTGGCTGACCATAATATTCTCGTCCTGGATATCGGAGTGGCACTTCTTTCGATGCACGCGCCTTATGAATTAGCCGGAAAACTGGACGTTTATCACATGCACAAAGCCTGCGTTGCGTTTTACGAAAATTATTAAAGTATATATAATTTTAGGACTCCCGAAAATTCGGGAGTCCTTTTTGTAAGTATTCTTCTTTTATCGAAACTTATTTGTCCGCTTCGTTATTTGCTTTTCTTCTTGCGAAGGATCAAAAGAGCGGCAACGACGGCAGCGACGACCAGAACCGCAACGACGACGATGGCAATGACCGTGCCGGCGTTGGAACCGTCATCAACGGCAGGAGCGTTGCTGGAAGCGTTGGTAGCGGGATTCGTAGATGCGTTCGTAGATGCATTCGTAGATGCGTTGGTGGAAGCATCGGTGGAAGCGTCCGTA
>JAZNDV010000035.1:0-2689 GCA_045588285.1 Eubacteriales bacterium | reverse complement strand
ATTTCCGTTAAGATTGATCAGGGTTCTCTTTCGGTCGGCGATGACGGTGTGATGCCCCTTTAATACTAACGTGACGTTCCATCGGTCTAAGCATTGCTTGACTGCGCCCAAGCGGTCTGCTTCGATTTTTTGGACTGTGGTATGCATCAGCCGGGCAAGTTCCGCCGGGTGGGGTGTCAGAATGACGTCAGCACCTGGGTTTTCTTGCAAAAATTCGTCCAATAACGCCGGTTCTTCCCCGATCAGATTGAGTGCGTCAGCGTCCAAAACCAAAGATTTTCCTTGTCCTAATGCAAATTGCAGGGATTTTTTATCTTTCCCTAATCCGCAGCCTGCCAACACCGCCGAGGCTTTCACGATGCCTTTTCGTTCCGTAAATACCGGCTCGGACAGTCTCGTTTGCAAAATGGGAATGATCTGCCGGGGCAGAGCCATTTTTAACAGTCCGACTCCGCATCGCAGCGCGCCCATGGCGGAAAGGTAGGCGGCTCCGGTCATATTTCTCGACCCGCAGACCGTCAGCAACGTGCCGAACGATCCTTTGTGGGAATTTTCCGGCCGGGGCTGAATGAGGGATTTGATATATTCTCCGTCGATCAAATCCACTCCGGAGCTTTGATTCAACGCTTCTTTTGGAATTCCAATATCGGCAAGAACGGTTTTTCCGCAGAAATGCTTTCCCGGGTACAGGAAAAAGCAGGGCTTGTAAGCGGCAAAGGTGACCGTGACGTTTGCACGCAGCGCTCCGTCGCTGACCCTGCCGTCGTCGCAATAAACTCCCGAGGGGAGATCGCAGGCAACGATGGGTTTGTTGCGGACGGCGTCAAATATTTTTCTGACTTCCTTGGGAAGTTCTCCTTTGAATCCGGTGCCGTAAACGCAATCCACGACCAGATCGGCTTCGTCGGCAGAGGTCAAGATATCTTCTTCGGTCTCCGTTACAAGAGATGCGGGGACGGTGCGGAACATGACTGCCGCATCGGGAGAAAAATCTCTTCCGCAGAGCAGTGCGACCGTAACGGCGTACCCCATTTCCTTCAGAATCCGCGCCGCGGCAAAGCCGTCACCCCCGTTATTCCCTTTTCCGCACAGGAACAGAACCTTTGCGGGGGGCGGAGCGATTTTGGTACACCCTTTCGTCAACGCTAAGGCGGCTTTGCTCATCAGCGTCAGAGAGGGGATATTCAGTTCTTGTTCGCAGTAACTGTCCGCATTCCGCATCTGGCGGGCGGTGTAGACGGATCTCATCTGCCGTGCCGTCCTTTCGTTGTATCAGTCTTCAAAGGGGACTTGAACCCGTCTCTTCATATCGTTGAGGATCTCGTCTTTCGGTTCCCAGATCAGAAGCACGTTTCCCATCTGTCCGTGCCGAAGCGTCAGAAAACAGATGGTGTTTTCGGTTTCGTAGCCGGAAGTCACGTCGATAATTTTATCGAAGGGAACGTTGGATTTGATGGATTCCCGGTATTTGCCGAACCGGATCACGTCCGGGGCTTTGACTGAAAGAATCCGCTTCCGGGTGGATTTAGCGGTGATGCGGTCAAAGTCGATCTCTCCGTTGTAATAAAGATATTCGTATTCCCGGTCAAATTGCTGAAGCCATTGATACTTGAAGGCGAAATACGCGAAGATGACCACGACCAACATTCCTGCCATCAGTCCGTACTCTTCCGATTGGGCAGAAAAAAACAGGAGAATGAACACTGACCCGATCAGACACGCTGAAACTAAAAGAATTTGCAACAGCCATTCTGCGGGAGATTTGCGTTTTTTGTAAAGTTGTTCCGTATAAAGATCCATGAATTGCTCCTTTTAACGCAAACCCAAATAGGATTTGACCAATTGATGCAACATTTCGTCCCGATCAAATTTGCGGATGAGAGCCCGCGCTCCGTTATGGCTGGTGATATAGGTGGGGTCTTCGGAGAGCAGATAACCGACGATCTGGTTCAAAGGATCGTATCCCTTTTCCACCAATGCGTCGTAAACCTGGGTGAGGGTGCGCTTCATCTCGTCGTCTTTTTGATTTTTGAGAGAGAAAGTAATGGTATTGCGGTCTGCCATGATCGTAAGTCTCCTTTCGGGAATGTTTTTGGGGGAATGATTTATTTTCTCAGAGTAATTCCGTCGGCTTCCAATGCCGTCAGAATGTTGTTTACCACGGGATTGATGTCTGCATCGGTCAGCGTTTTTTGTGCGTCCCGCAGGGTCAGAGCGTAGGCGATGCTCTTCTTGTTTTCGCCCAAAGCGGCACTGCGGTAAACGTCAAAGGCTTTGATTTCTTCCAAAATTTCACCGGCTGCGGCACGGATCTTTTCTTCAATATCTCCGGAGAGAACCGTTTCGTCACAGACCAGAGCAAGGTCTCGGGTCACGGCAGGGAATTTGGGCAGAGGCTGATATCCCTTCGTTCCGGTTGCACCGGCGAACAACTCTTTGAGGGACAATTCTGCGGCGTAGACTTCTCCGGAAAGTTCAAAATTTTTCACCGCCGCGGGGTGTAATTGACCAAACACGCCGATCACGTTGTCTCCTGCCTTGATTTCCGCGGTTCTGCCGGGGTGATAGGAAGGATTGGTTTTGCAGGGAAGATACGCAACGTTTCCGACGCCCATTCCTTCCAGAACTTCTGCCAGGCGGCCTTTCAGTTCATAGAAGTCCATACCGTTTCCGTACGCCCCCAAGGTTA
>JAZNDV010000034.1:0-9875 GCA_045588285.1 Eubacteriales bacterium | reverse complement strand
CGGTATGCGGAGGACTTGATCACGTCGTCGGCTCTGCCTACGTACCAGAAGAAGCCGTCTTCGTCCTTCCAGGCAACGTCGCCGGTATGATAATAACCGTCGTGCCAGTTTTCGGCGGTCTTTTCCTCATCTCCGTAATAGCCCACGGCAAGACCGCAGGGAAGTCCCTTTTTGAGATTGACCACGATCTCTCCCGTTTCCCCGACGGGGACTTCGTTGCCCTCGGCATCGTGCAATTCCACGTCGTAGACCGGTACTTTTTTCCCCATGGAACCGATCTTGTGGGGAGCTCCGATCATGTTTCCGATCATCATCGTACTTTCGGTCTGACCGAAACCTTCGATGATCTGCAACCCGGTGGCTTTTTCGAACTGCCGGTAAACTTCGGGGTTCAACGCTTCTCCGGCGGTGGTCATATGCTTGACCGAGGAGAAATCGTATTTGGAAATATCCTGCTTAACCATCATACGCAGCATGGTGGGAGGAGCACAGAAGGTGGTAATCTGATGTTCCGCAAACATGGGAAGAATGTCCGCGGCGTCGAAGCGGTCAAAATCGTAGACGAAGATCGCCGCCTCGCAAAGCCATTGTCCGTAAAGTTTGCCCCACATGGATTTTGCCCAGCCGGTATCGGAAATGGTGAAATGCAATCCGTCGGGATCCACGTTGTGCCAATATTTGGCGGTGTGGAAATGACCCAGAGGATATTTGTAATTGTGTGCCGCCAATTTGGGGTAACCGGACGTACCGGAAGTAAAGAACATCAGCATCAGATCGTCCCCGCAGGGAGAATCCTCCGTGCGGTTGAAATGGGTACTGTAAAGGGGATATTCTTCATCGAAGTTCCGCCAGCCTTCCCGGGTGCCGTTAACGATCAATTTATGCTTCAGATCCGGGCAATGCGCCGCGGCAACGTCCACCTGATGGGCGGTATCTCCGTCGGCGGTGCAGAGAATAGCGGAAACGCCGGCAAACTGGAACCGATACTCAAAATCGTGTTCCTGCAGCTGGTTGGTAGCGGGAATGGCGATGGCGCCCAGCTTGTTCAGCCCCATCATGGCAAACCAGAATTGATAATGGCGTTTCAACACCAGCATGACCCGGTCGCCCTTCTTGATTCCAAGGGATTTGAAATAGTTTGCGCATTGATTGGAGGCTTTTTTGATCTCTTTGAAGGTAAGCCGTCGAACGGTCTTATCTTTGGAGATATGAAGCATCGCCAATTTTTCCGGTTCCCGTTCCGCCAAGGCGTCTACCAAGTCAAAGGCAAAGTTGAATTTTTCCGTATTCTTGAATTTAATTTCCGTAGGCGTGCCGTTTTCGTTCTCCGTAACGTCGATAAATTTACGATAGATACGGTCTTTGGTATCGGCGGTCTGAATCCGTTTTTCCGCGACGGATTTCACCTCGGTCAGTTCCGGAATCGGTTCTCCGGTAGGATTCAGAACGATGGCGTAGAACACGCAGTCCCGGCCGTTGACGGCAATCATCCCGTGGGGGGTATCGGAGTCAAAATAGATACTGTCCCCGGGTCCTAACACCTCTTTATGTTCGCCCACCTGAACCATCAGATTTCCTTCGATGATCAGGTCACATTCCTGTCCGGCATGGGTGGTAAGTTCAATTTCCTTCTGCTGTGCCTCGGGGTCGTAAATACTGCGGACGTACAACGGCTCCGCGATCCGATCCCGGAAGGCGTAGGCAAGGTTGTAATAAGTCATGCCGTGAGCCTTGGAAACTTCCTGTCCCTGCCCCCGGCGGGTAACGGTATAGGATTTCAGTTTCGGGCTTTGTCCCTCGATAATCTCGGTAACGTTGACCTTCAGAACCATAGCGCACCGATAGATGAAGGCGAAGTTCAGATCGCTCTTTCCTGCTTCGCATTGAAGATATTCTTCTTCGGTCACGCCGGTCTGTGCCGCCATCTCAGAAACGGACAATCCTTCCAGCTGACGCAGTTCTCGAATCCGGCTTGCCATTTCCTGGATCTTGAGATCAAGTCCGGTCATTTGTTCCATAAAGTTTCTCCTATCCGGGACGGAAATAAAAACACACCCGTCCCAAAGCTGATAAACTTTGAGACGAGTGCTTTGGAATTTCAATACACCCGCGGTACCACTCAAATTGCGGGAAACCCGCCTCTCTTGGGGTCCAACAACCCCTATGCCTTCACGCAGCAATCACGGGGAGATTCTACCGACCTTCTGCAAGGTGTTCTTTCTCCCGGCTCGGAAGTGACAAATACGAAGAATTTCCGATGGCTCACACCAACCGCCACGTCTCTCTGCGGAAACCGGTTCCGTACCCTCTTCGTCAAAGCCTTTACCTATCAATAAAGAATAGTACTATTTTATCACAACTTTGGTGCTTTGTCAAGTCCTTTTTCGCAATTTTTTGCAAAAAATCCGACTTTTTCCCCATCTCTCAGGAGGAACGATAAAAAACGTAACGTTTTTTACAATTTGTTTCTCTGAATCTTCCCGCTGATGGTCTTGGGAAGGGAGTCCCGGAAGACCACGATACGGGGATATTTATAGGGTGCCGTATGATTCTTGACGTAGGTCTGAATCTCCTTTTTCAGCTCTTCCGTTCCTTCCGTACCCTTAGTCAATACGATACTTGCCTTGACCACCTGCCCCCGGACTTCGTCCGGTGCAGCAGATACGCCGCATTCCAAAACGTAGGGCAGTTCCATGATCACGCTTTCGATCTCAAAAGGTCCGATGCGGTATCCGGAAGATTTGATCACGTCGTCCACCCGTCCTACGTACCAGAAATAGCCGTCTTCGTCTCTCCACGCCGTATCACCGGTATGGTACATATCGTCGTGCCATGCATCGCGGGTCTTCTCATCGTCGAGATAATATTCCCGGAACAAACCGCAGGGAACGGATTTATCGGTATGAATAACGATCTCACCCACTTCCCCGGTAGCAACGCTGTTGCCCTCCGCGTCCACGACGTCCAGATCAAACTGGGGAGACGCTTTTCCCATGGAACCGATCTTGGGAACCGTACCCACCAAATTTGCGATGGCAAGGGTGGTCTCGGTCTGCCCGAAGCCTTCCATGATCTCAAGTCCGGTGGCTTCTTTGAATTTCTTAAACACTTCCGGGTTCAGCGCTTCCCCGGCAGTGGTCATGTGATGAATGGAAGAAAGATCGTATTTCGAAAGATCTTCCCGAATGAGCATACGCAGCATGGTGGGAGGGGCACAGAAGGTGGTGATATTATATTTTGCAAACATCGGCAAAATATCTTTTTCATCAAAGCGGTCGAAATCGTAAACGAACACCGCCCCTTCACAGAGCCATTGACCGTACAGTTTTCCCCAAAGGCTCTTGCCCCAACCGGTGTCGGAAATGGTAAGATGTAATCCGTCCCGTTCGCAGCAATGCCAATATTTTGCGGTAACGTAATGTCCCAGAGCGTAGGTATGTTTGTGCGCCGCCATTTTGGGGTTTCCGGTAGTGCCGGAGGTAAAGAACATCAACGCCGTTTCGTCTCCGGCGGAAGCGTCTTGGGGACGTAAAAATTTCCGGGAAAACAGCTTGAATTCTTCATCAAAGTTATGCCAGCCCTCTTTGGAAGCTCCTACCAGGATCTTGGTCGTTACCTGAGGACATTTCTCCGCGGCAGCAGCGGCGATATCGGAAACGTCTCCGTCCGCGGTACAGACGATTGCGGAGACTCCGGCGGCGTTGTAACGGTATTCAAAATCGTGCTCCTTCAGCTGATTGGTGGCGGGAATGGCAACGGCACCTATTTTGTGGAGTGCAACCATGGCAAACCAGAACTGATAATGCCGTTTCAGCACCAGCATGACCTTATCTCCCCGCTTGATCCCGAGGGAGGTGAAGTAGTTGGCACATTGGTTGGAATATTGCTTGATATCCTTGAAGGAAAACCGCCGTTCCGTCCGGTTTACGTCCAAATGGAGCATCGCCAATTTGTCCGGATACCGCTCCGCGATCTCGTCCACCACGTCAAAGCCGAAGTTGAAGGTGTCGGTATTTTTGAACCGGATATTCTGCAACGCACCGTTTTCGTCCTCTTCCGTTTCTACGAACTTTTCGCAGACCAACGGCTCGGAGGATTTCGCGGTAACGATACTGGCACGGACCGTTTCTTCCTTGGTATCTTCCCCCGGAAGAACCACGGCACAGAAGACGCAGTCTTCTCCATCTACGGCAATCATTCCGTGGGGAGTGGAAGAATTATAATAGATGCTGTCCCCTTCTCCCAGGATCTCCGTATGATTCCCAATCTGAACCTTCAGCTTTCCGCTGACCACCAAGTCAAATTCCTGACCGGAGTGGGTAGCAAGATGAATGGGTTTGTTCTGCTGGGAAGGGTCGTATTCGTATCTTACCCAATAGGGTTCGGCGATCTTTTTGCGAAACATGGGGGCGAGGTTCTGAATGGTGATTCCGTCTTCCTTTGCCGTTTCCTGTCCTTGCCCTTTCCGGGTGACGGTGTAGGAAGAAAGATTGGCAGACTTTCCCTCCAAAAGATCGGAAATTCCGATATTGAAAACCAAAGAACATTTGTGAATAAAGGAAAAAGGGAAATCAGTCTCGCCTTTCTCATACCGAAGATACTCCTCGGCGGAAACTTCGGTCTGCTTCGCCATTTCTTCTACGGACAGACCGGAAATTTCCCGCATCTCCCGGATCCGCGCCGCAACCTGAAGAAGTTTTTCGGTTTCTACTGTTGTTGCCATGTTTTTTACCTCCTGACGGAAAATTTGGGTGAGCGCGTCCATTTGTTGGACGGGATCGGGTCTGCGGCTCACCGGTAAAAAAACAAACCCGTCCCAAAGAAAGTCTTTGAGACGGGTGTGAATATACACTCGCGGTACCACTCAAATTGCGGAAGGTATTCTTTCCGCCGCTCTTGGGATCCAACAATCCCTATGCATTAACGCAGCAATCACGGGAAGCGTCTACTAACCGACGGCGTTCGGGCTTCCGGCTCGGAGGTGATGGGTTATGAGGAGGCTTGCTTCCGGCTCGCACCAACCGCCGGCTCTCTCCAAGCAAGGGACTCCAAACCGTCCTCGTCTCAGCTTTTATGGGGGTATTATAGCACATCACGCCGCCATTGTCAAGGGGGAAAATGAAAAAAAATTGTGTCTTTTTTCTTTGTATTCAGTTTTTTTGAAAAAAAACGATGGTTTTCGGGTTTCATGCATTGTAATTATTCATCTTTTCAATAAAAATGTGAATCGTACGGTAGACAAAAGGGAAAATATATGTTATAATAATGGAACATGAAAAATAGGAGATCTGCCATGAAAGTATCCGTTGTTCCCTGTGACAGTTACGATCCCGTACAAGCAGAAAACGCCCTTCGGAAAGCTTTAGACCCTCTGGGAGGATTGGACTGGGCTCGTCCCGGCATGACCGTAGCGGTAAAAGCGAATCTGGTCACCTTTTTGAAGCCGGAAGCGGCGGCAACCACCCACCCTGCACTCTTATGCGCTCTGATAAAACTCTTAAAAGAAAAGGGCGCCCGGGTCATCGTGGGCGACAGTCCCGGAGGATTGTTCACAAAAGCGTATCTCGACCGCATCTATTCCGTTACCGGCATGAAGGCGGTGGAAGAAGCCGGCGGAGAATTGAACCGGAATTTTGAAATCAAAGAGGCATCGTTCCCCGAAGCAAAGGAAGCAAAAACCTTCACCTACACCGCATGGCTGGACAACGCCGATGCAATCATCGACTTTTGCAAACTGAAGACCCACGGCATGATGGCGATGAGCGGAGCGGCAAAGAATATGTTCGGTGCGGTTCCCGGAACGGCAAAACCGGAATATCATTACCGTTATCCCGACCCCGACCGATTCTCCGATATGATCTTGGATCTGGACGAATATTTCAAACCGATCCTGTCGATTACCGACGGAGTTGTAGGAATGGAAGGAAACGGACCTACCGCCGGAACTCCCCGAAAGATCGGCGTTATCATCGCCTCGGATTCCCCCCACGCCGCCGATCTTGTGGGAGCAGAACTCATCGGACTGAAAGCGGAAGACGTTCCCACCCTGCAAGCCGCAGTGCGACGGGGATTGATTCCCGAAACACCGGAAGAATTGGACGTTTCCGGAGATTGGAAACCTTTTATCGTTGCCGATTACCAGCGGGTGGAAACCACCCACAGCTTGCGGTTCAACAAAGATTCCCACACTTTTTTCGGAAAAATTTCTTCCACCTTCATGGACAAAGCCCTGGCATCCCGCCCGGTGCTGACTCCCGACGAATGTATCGGGTGCAAAGAATGTTTCAGGATCTGCCCGGCAAAAGCCATCAAAATGGAAGACAAAAAGCCGGTAATCAACCGAAAAGAGTGTATCCGTTGTTTTTGCTGTCAGGAATTCTGCCCCAAGGGAGCGTTGAAAGTCAAACGCACGTGGATCGCAAAATTGCTGATCAAAGAAAATAGAAACTGAAAAAGGATTTTACTATGTCAGAAACGATTCAAGTATTCTTATTGGCGTTGGGGTTATCCATGGACGCCTTTGCCGTATCGGTCTCCGACGGGATCTGCTATCCGCAGGAACGGAAAAAATTGGTCACCGCGTCGGTCAGTTTCGGGGTATTTCAGGCGTTGATGCCTCTCATCGGCTATCTTGCCGGCGCCGCCTTCAGCCAATACGTGGAAGTGGTGGACCATTGGATCGCCTTGGTACTTTTGGGATTTTTGGGCGGAAAAATGCTTATCGAATCCATTCAAAATCTCCGAAACCCGGAACTTGCCTGCGATACCGCGCCCTTTACTTATAAGCTGATCTTTACCCAATCGGTGGCGACCAGCATCGACGCCCTGGCGGCGGGGGTCACTCTTGCGGTGGCGTTTCCCCACACGAACCCCTACCTTGCCGTTTCCCTCATCGGCGTAGTCACCGCCCTCTGCTGTCTCTTCGGCTCCTTTGCAGGCAAGCGCTTTGGCGCGTTGATGAAAGACAAGGCGTCGCTCTTCGGCGGAATCATCTTGGTTGCCATCGGCATCAAGATTTTCGCGGAACATATGTTTTTTTCCTAACAAAAAAAAGCACCAGAAGATTGCAAAATCAATCACGCCAAAAGTGCGTATAGTATAACAAAAAATCTTTAAGTTGCAAAGTGATGTATCGTCTGCACCGATATAATGTAGTACTTCACACAGTGATGTTGCTCCTTCCGGTCGCAGTGATGTGATGTGTGCCTCCTCACGCGCAAAGCGCAATCACAAGGCGAAACCGTCATCACGCACGGAGTGCACATCACGTTCTGCTTGCGGAACACATCTTCTTTGTATTGTACCGCCTCTTAATAGATGACGGTTTATTTTTTGCGTTATTCTCTCGCAAGTTTATAGATGAGATCAAAGGCAAATTTCAAGTCCTCAATGGAACAATGATTCTGTACGAAATGAGTCGTACAGCAGATCCAACGTCTCCCCTTAAGAAGCTTAAACACGCGGCGTATCTCGGATTCCAGCTTCTCCTGCGACACAAGACCTAACGCCGTTTGTACACAAACGCCGCCAAGAATCGCGAATTTATCCGCATATTTTTCAAGATACGTATCGTATGACATTCCCGCGCTTTCCTGCCACGGATGAAGCATATCAATTCCAAGCTCCGCAAGGTCATCGGTTACTTCCTTTATACATCCATCCGAATGCAGACTTATAAGCCCACCCTTTGAATGCACGTGATCAATAACACGCTTAAGATTTGGCTTTATAAGTTCGCGCCACAGCTCAGGGCTGAACATCAGATTACGCTGAGATCCCCAATCATCTGATATATGCACGCAATCTATCCCAAGCTCAAGACAACAATCGGCATACCCTATGATCCAATTCGCTTGTCTGGAGTAAAGCTCGGAAAGCTCGTCGCGATACAGTATCAGATACATAAGCTGATTCTCGATACCGAACACTCCGTTGAAAAATTCAAAAAATCCGGGCGTCTGCATATAACAAAATCTATTGCGTTTTCTATGATGTTCTATTGATTGCTTGACCTTGGACCAATCTTGATCGGCTGCAGGGAAAAAGAATTCTTCGTTCAGAAGAACATCGGGAGTAAGCTCGTCATAGCGAGCCTTAATACTCTCAAGATATGCGTTGTTTTTGAAAGGGGAAGGATTGCCGAAAATATGCGCCGCATCAAATTCATAAAGATCCTCAAAGGCTTCAACCGATCCGTATATCTTACTGATCTCGTCCTTAAGATTAGAAAATACCCAGCCATATATAGGGGTTCTGTCGACAGGCTCACCCTTGATTGCTCTAATTACTCTTTCACATGAAGTCATAAAAAATACCTCCGAAATTTCACTTTTAATCTCTTGTAATTCATTATATCATATGGTATAATGATTATCAATGGCGATCAATATTATATTTATGGGGGTATTCGTTCATGATATTTCAAAAGGATATAGAAATCATACTAAAATCCGGCTCCGCTTTTATAAACCGTAGTCTCGTCAAATCAAAAACCGGTTATCATTCTCACAACTTCGTTGAGATCGCCTATGTAGCAGAAGGGAAAGGCACTCACATCGTAAATGGAATCGAGCACAAAACGTGCAAGGGAGACTTGTTTTTGCTTAATTACGATATTCCGCACGAGTTTGTTTCACGGGGCGAGCCGCTTCTCATATATAACTGCATTTTTACCCCCGCTTATTTCAATGCGGCGTTGGGTGAGAGCCGAAACTTTTTCGACATTACCGATCATTTTTTGTTGAATAACTTGTATACAAATTTTCCCACTGACTATATTTTTACTACAGCACATGGTGGGGAAAACAATCACGTGCTGAACATTTATGAAAGAATGCTTTGGGAGTTCACGGAAAAGCAGGTCGGCTACCGTGATATTATGCGCGGATATGTTATTGAACTTTTGGTTATTATCTGTCGGTTGAAGTTAAGTGTTGATTCCAAAAGAACCCAAAAGATGTTAGAAATTCTCGAACACATAAATGTTCATTACAATGAAACGATTAAAGTTGAAGATCTTGCCGCCGTTGCAGGCTTCAGTCCTTCTCATTTCAGACGCTTATTCAAATCGTTAACGGGGAAAACGCTCACGCTCTACGTTCAGATGTTGCGCGTTCAGGAAGCCTGCAAACTTTTAAAAAACAAAGAAAACAATGTCGAACAGATTGCTCAAGCGGTGGGATATAATGACATAAAGCATTTTTATACTGTTTTCAAGCGAATAACCGGAAAATTGCCAAAGGCATTTCGGTAATATTACTACACTGAACATCACGCCTCTTTATGAAAACAAAAAAAGGGAGGACCCTACGAAAAAACCGCAAACCTATATTAAATTTAGTTCAAGCCCCCCGCCTCGAAAGACATTTTTGCTTATAATATCTGTTGAGTTTCACTCAAAAAAAGCAAAAAAACAATAATCGTTGTGGCTTCTGGGCTTTTCAGACCGACATCTTTTTCGGTTCGCAATGTCGGTTACAGAGACGGGATTTGTAAAGAGCGCAGCGACGGAATAGCGAAGCGTCACCCGCGACCTTCGGAGTTCTCACAATTGCTGCGCATTTGTTTGCTCTCTTGCGGTGCCTGAAAAAATCATCGGGCGCCTTGCGCGGATCCTCGATTTTTTCGACCGCTGCGCCAAGAAATCCTCCCTCCCTCGTCCCCCGGACGCGGTCGGATTTCTTGCCCCACGAGCTACGCTCGTCGGTCTCATAACTCTGCAACTTGAAATTCCCTTACCACGGTACAAATAAAAAATCCCTCGCACCATCGGTGCAGGGGATTTTTTTGGCACGTCGCACCGAAAAAGATATCGCTTTTTATGGAAGCGTAACCGTTATTTGGGAGGGGTGTGTCACGGATGGCTTTTTCCCCTC
>JAZNDV010000033.1:0-3055 GCA_045588285.1 Eubacteriales bacterium | reverse complement strand
TGGGTGCCATTGGCGGTCTGTTGGCCAATGCCGCCATCGCATTGGGCATGAACGTGGTTGGCTGCGACCCCTTCCTTTCGGTAGACGCCGCTTGGAACTTGGATTCCCGTATTGTGCATGCCAAGACCTACGATGAAGTATTTGCCGCCGCCGATTACGTATCGCTCCACGTGCCCTCCACAAAAGACACCAAAAACATGATCAACACCGTAAGCATTGCCAAAATGAAAAAGGGCGTTCGCCTGATCAACCTGGCCCGTGCAGACCTTGTAAACGCAAGTGATCTGAAAACGGCTATGGAGGATGGCCGCGTTGCCGCTTACGTAACCGATTTCCCCACCGAGGAGACTGTTGGCGTAAAGGGAATAGTTGCTATCCCTCACCTTGGAGCATCTACCGCAGAGTCCGAGGACAACTGCGCGGTCATGGCAGCGCGCGAGCTTGACGATTACCTCACAGGCGGTACGATCAAGAACAGCGTGAACTTCCCGAATCTGGAAGCGACCTGCTCGGGCGCGGCTCTCGTCTGCGTTCTGCACGCAAACACCGCCACGGCACTTACCGAGATTTCGTCTGCTCTTTCCGATGCGGGTATCGCCAATCTGACGAGCAAGACCAAGGGTGAGAACGCCTACACCGTTGTGGACGTCACCTCCGCTCCCGCAGATACCGCCATTGCCGCAATCTCTGCGATCAACGACGTTTACCGTGTAAGAGTAATTTGACGAGGTTTTTTATAAGGAAACTTTTGAAAAAGTTTCCCCACGCCCCTTCAAAACTTTCAAAAAGGCAGGGCAATGAGAATCGACCTCTTAACAAGGTCGATTCCCATTGCCCTGTTTTCAAACTCTTGACGAGTTTGAAAATTTCTTCGAAAGTCTCTACAAAATACTGTCAATTCCTTTGCACGTTGAAGGCTAACACTTATTTCAATGTGTTGTTTCTGTAATTTCGCAGTTGCTGATAAATAACTTGTTGCCCATTGAAATACCTCGTTTGTTAGATAATTGATCGATTCTCATTTTGTAAAAATTTCTTATTATATAAAAACCGATTTACGGGAGCTTTTTGTTTGTCGGAACTCCGTATGTCCTCTAACCACACGGAGCCGACAGACAACCTGTGAACAGGAATCAAAAGCCCCTTACATTCTGATTCCAATTCACACAAGCCCCCTTTATGAAACAAAAACCGCACACGGGACCTTTACAAAAAGCAGTGTTTCTCTGCTTTCTATTCAACCCCATGCGCGGTGTGATTACTGCAATCAGCAAATTCCGTATTCACCGAAATTCTTGCCCCTGTCATTTAATCCTTTGGCAATCGGTTCGGTTGCGTGGGGTACCGTCATACCCTCGTAAAATCTAAACAGTACGGTCAATACTGTAAAGACTCGGCGATTGTTGTTCCAATCGGAGAACTTTTATTCCTGTTTTAAGTACAAAAATAAAAAATCCGTACCTAAAACCTCAAAAGTGTTTCGGCACGGTTGCGTTTTTGCATTTTTGTATCACAAAAAAACCTATCTTCGGAAAAACTCTTGCAAAATCCAAAAAGATATGTTATAATATCATTTGGGTGCCGGTTATCCGGTTGTATAGGAGTGCCGTTACACTTTTATGCAGGATTGTCATACGGTCAATATGGCAATCCGCCTTTTTTATTTGTACCATTATTATACCGCAAAAATGCGGATTTGTCAACAGTTTTTTAGAAATTTTACTATACCGATCGGTATTCTTGACAAATGGGACATAATATGGAATAATGATAGACAGCAGTAAACCTTTTGGTTTCTCTCGTAGGAGCTTTACGGAACGAATTGGCGGTTGCTTTCCTCTATTCAGGGAAGTGTCAAATCTATTTTTATTCAGAATTGCCCTCCCTGCCTTTTTGAAAGTTCTTGGAGGGTTTGGGAAACTTCTCGAAAGAAGTTTCCCAAAAAATCCCTAAATCACCCCGTAAAGGAGTCGAGATACCACTGACCGTCGTCCAGAAGGACGAGACGGATCGGGTCGGTCATAATGTTTGAGGGGTCGGACGGGAGCCACGATTCGATGGAGACGTAGATCGCATCAGCTTTGCTGGGCGAGACGATCTTCATGGTCGAATAATCGTAAATTCGCATACCGTTTGTTAAATAGTCCTTGTCGTGAACGGTTTGATGCAGCTTGTCACCCTCGTCAAGGTAGCGCGCGTAGACGTATGCCGAGCCACCCGTGCCGTCCGCGATGGCGTATCCCACGAACGCGTTTGGATACAGGACGTCCTCCAGATACGCGGTGCTGTAGACCTTTTCGGCGGCGTCGCGAATCTCCTGATCCGAAGCAAATTTTGCGTACTCCGAAACGATCTCATACTCCCCCGCATAGGCAAAATCGTAGTACATGTGTGTAAATTCGGCGTATGTGGAATTGCTTTCATAGACGGGAAGACCCGCGCCGTAAAAGACAGTATTCAGCTCGTAAGACGCCTCGATCAGCTCCACCACGCGGTCGTAGATCTCCTCTACCTTCGGGGGACGCGAGCAGGATGAAAGTCCCGCCGCCGTTCCCAAAAGGATGCAAAGAGAGAGAAATAGGGTTAAAATTCTTTTTTTCATACCTTTATTCTTCGGTGCTTTCGGTGTTATTTTCGACTACCGTGGGTGCGTTTTCGACGATTTCCGCGGTTGCGTCGGAACTCTCGTCGATCTCTTCTTCGGTCTCGTCGGCGTGGGGCGTGGTGGTAAAGTTCACCAGCTTCTGTTCGTCACCGAGTCTCATCACGATGACACCGCCCGCGCTTCTCGAACGGCAAGGCACACCCGACACGGGAGTGCGGATGATGGTTCCCGAATCGGTAATCATCATAATATCGTCGTTATCGTCCACGGCGGCAATACCCGTCAGAATTCCGCTCTTGTCGGTCAGGTTGTAGCAGGTCACGCCGTATCCGCCGCGATTCTTCATCAGACGGAAATCGTCAAACGGACTGCGTTTTCCAAATCCGTTTTCGGTGATGCAAAGCAGATCCTTGCCCTCCTCGATCACACAAACACCCGCAACGTAGTCAC
>JAZNDV010000032.1:0-3047 GCA_045588285.1 Eubacteriales bacterium | reverse complement strand
GTTGGATGCCTATGGTGGTTAGCATTTGCTCAGCCTTGTTTTTGTTTATAACAACAAGATTCCCACTTTCCGCATTCTTCTTGATTCTTTCGGCAAAATCGTCCCACGGATAGACACTTTTCACTTGATTGATAGTGTCACCCTCCATCGTCTGATCTTTCAAAATTCCTGCGATAACAAAAGAATCGTTCCCCTTTGTATCTCCCATCGGATATGACGTGATAACCGTAGCCTTTCCTCCGTTATCAACAACCATTGGAGCATTGTTTAGGCGATCGGGTAACTTCTTAAAGAATTCATACGGAACACTGTGGGAAGAATAATTTTTATTATTCCCCGATGTCCTTCTCGATTTTCTATAATCCCCTTGATTCATTACATAAGGAGCATTAGACAATCCTGCGCCTTGCAGATTGGAAGCCGTTCCCACATACAAAGAATTACTACCATTCAAAGTTCCATTTTCAATCATCTGTAGCTGTGTACTGTAGTCTATCTTTGATGTCTTATGAATACTGTATTGTACTTTATCTTCGCCACCCTCGGCGGTATTTTTTTGCACATCCGTTTCTCGATACACCTTTTCAAAGGTCTTCTTGATCTTCTCCAGCTCCCGGGCTTCTTTACTCCCGGCGGTAGCAACCTTATAAAGGTATTTGATCTCGTCGAAGATCTTCTCAAAGACGTTCCGATGGTTGGTGGAAAGATTCCGGAGAAAATCCGCGTCGGTAAAGAGGTAATCGCCCACCAAATCGGCGGTCAATTCGCCGTCGATGTCGGCACCTTCCACGTTTGCATACAGTTTTTCCAAGGTTTCCCGGCAGCTTTGCAGTTCGCCCTTTCCCTCGGCATACTTAAAAAGGGCACTTTGCAGTTGGGAATACAGTTCCGTTCCTTCCAATACGTGGGTAATTTCGTGACCGACAACGGAATTCAAGGCTTTTGCAGAATTGACGTTGACCGTCACGGAACCGTTGGAAACATAACCGTTGACCGTTACCCCTTCCAAGGCAAAGCCCGATTGCTTCAACCGGTCGTTGTTGGTAAAATCGAAGTCCACGCCTTTTTCTGCGGAAAGTTTCGCCACCAAATCCACAAACTCATGGGAGCGGTTGGTGTTATTCAGGATCCCGCTGTCGATTGCCTTTTGAACCACCTTTTTTGCGTTGCCGTTGTATTTCGACAGATCCGCCTCAAAGGCTTTCCCCTTGCGGTATTTCTCCCGGTAACTTTCCGAAAGCCGATCCCCCGCCACCGATTCGCTGACCTCATATTCCAACTGCTCTTTCAACCGATTCCGCTGGGAGTCGGTTTTTGTTTTTCTGTTTTGTTCAAGAATATGGGTTGTCATAAATCTGTCCGCAGAGACATAAGATGGTACAAAACAATGAGCAGACGGAGGAAGACCTATGGCAAATGCAAACATTTATCAGGACATTGCCGCCCGAACGGGAGGAGACATCTACATTGGGGTCGTAGGACCGGTGCGAACCGGAAAATCCACTTTTATCAAGAAGTTTATGGAAGCCTTGGTTCTTCCCAATATCGCAGATCCTTACGGGAAAGATCGGGCGACGGACGAATTGCCCCAATCCGCAGCAGGAAGAACCATCATGACCACCGAGCCGAAATTTATTCCCAACGAGGCGGTCGAGGTCAGCCTGCAGGAAAATGCGTCCTTCCGGGTACGGATGATTGATTGCGTGGGATATATCGTTCCCGACGCTTTGGGATATATTGAAAACGACCAGCCCCGCATGGTGCGAACCCCTTGGTTTGAAGAGCCGGTGCCTTTCAATATGGCGGCGGAAGTGGGGACGCAAAAGGTAATCCGAGAACATTCCACCATTGGGCTTGTCGTAACCACCGACGGAAGCATCAGCGAAATCGGGCGGGAAAGCTATCTGGAAGCGGAAGCGAGAGTCATCAAGGAATTGCAAGAAATCAATAAGCCGTTTGTCGTGTTACTGAATTCCGTCTCCCCCAGGGCCCCGGAAACGACGGAACTGTGCGAAAAAATGAAGCAGGAATACGGCGTTCCGGTTTTGCCGGTGGATTGCATGAATCTGACAGAAAAATCCGTGCGTAAGATTTTAGAGCATATCCTCTTTGAATTCCCTATTCGGGAAATCGGAATTAAAATGCCTCCCTGGATCGGCTTTTTAGAAGAAGACCACCCCATTCGTAAGGGAGTCATGGAAGATCTGTGTGAATCTGCCCGGTGTCTGAAAAAAATCCGGCAAATTGATGGATTGATTGAACATTTGCGGGAAAATCAATACGTCACCGATGCGGATTTAGACGGTGTGGAGTTAGGCTGCGGGAAGGTTTCCATTCACGCCGCGTTACCTCAGAATCTGTTCTATCAAATTTTGAGCGAGACCACAGGAGTAACGGTGGAAAACGAGGGAGATCTGATTGCAGTTTTGTCAGAACTGACCCGAAGCAAACAGCAGGTTGAAAAGCTTGCAGGTGCTTTTACCGAAGCAAACCTTCGGGGATACGGAATCGTTACACCGTCTATTGAAGAATTGTCTCTGGAAGAGCCGGAAATTACGAAACAAGGCGGACGATACGGAGTTCGGTTAAAAGCCTCTGCCCCATCGTATCACATTATCAAAGCGACCATTGAGACAGAAGTGGCACCGATCGTGGGAAGCGAAAAGCAATCGGAAGATTTGGTGAAATATCTTTTGACTGAATTTGAGGAATCTCCTCAAAAGATTTGGGACAGCAATATTTTCGGCAAATCCCTTCACGAATTGGTAACCGAAGGACTGCACACGAAACTGAACCATCTCTCCGATGATTCGAGGTTGAAATTACAGGAGACTTTGGAACGAATCACCAACGAAGGCAGCGGCGGACTGATCTGTATTATTCTCTAAAAGAATTAGGAGCGTGTTTCTCACGCTCCTAATTTTCCATGAAAAATGCGCCGCAAATTGCGGCGCGCTTTTCTTTATTGAGATTGATTGTAAAACTCATTTTCGGGAGCGTTTTCGACCCCTGCCGTCTTCTTTGGCTTTCAGGTCGGAAAGTTTGGA
>JAZNDV010000031.1:0-1584 GCA_045588285.1 Eubacteriales bacterium | reverse complement strand
CCCGTCTGTCTGCGGATATACCAGTTGATCAGCAGGGTGATTCCGAGGGTTCCGACGGTGGACAGCAGGAAATTGATGGCGGCGATCAGAAAGCTTTCCGAGAAGAAGATCCGGAATACGTCGTTTCCGCGGGACCCTATGGCGCGCAAAATACCGATTTCTTGCTTCTTATAAGAAATACTGGTTCCGATAAAGTTGGATAAAAGCAACGAGGCAAATACGGCAAATCCGACGCCGATCCAAAGGAATACCTTGGAGAGGACCTGCAAAATCTCGTTGACTACGTTCAATTCGTAGCAGGCGGGATTGATCAGTTCGTAAACGACGTCTTCTGTTCCTTTCAAGCAGTAGGTTACCAAGGTTTCAATATCACTTCTGCGTTCCGGCATACCTCCGATGGCGTGATCCCAGATTCCGCCGTTTTGCACGGTGTTTTCTTCCACGTAGGCATCGTTCATCAGGAGAAACTCCTCGTTCGGCAATCCCCAGATCAATCCTACGATACGATATCCGTCTACATAGTTTTCGGTAAATTCACCGTTTTCGTAAGACGTAACGTATTGGCTGAGGTTCAGGTTTGCAAGATGAGAGTAATCGGGTGTTTCCGCCTTTTCGATATGCGAGGGAAGATACTTTTCCGGCTCTTCGGTGAGAAGATTGTAATCCAGCATGGACGCAGGCATAACGATCTCTTTCTCTCCCAGCGCTGTGCGGGGTTGTCCGTCCAGCCACAAAATATCCAAATGGGTATTCTCCGAAAGTTTCCCGAACTGCCAGGAGTAAAGCCACAGTTCCACCGTCCCGTCTTTTACGGTAAAGGGGAAAGTTCCGTCTTTCTCCTGATAGTAGACCGGATTCCCTTTTTCCATGGTTTTGACTGCTCCGGGACCTACCATGATCGTTCCTGCAAGGCTGTTTTCTACCGCATAGCGGAATTCCTGCCGTAAGGCGTAAAGGACCAACATATCCGCCTCCGTAGCACCCACTTGATCTTTGATCAGCGGTTTGTATCGGTCCATATTCAACCCGGTATCGACCACGGCGGTGACGGTGTACTCCCGCTCATTCAAAAGAACGGTTTTTCCGATAATGTCGTCGTATTTTTGAATGCTGACGAGTTTTGCGTTTTCGGCTTTCGTGTTTTCATAATATCCGCGTTCTGCAAAAAGACCGTAGTAAAAGAGCGAAATTGCAATTTCATTTTTCGTTCCGTCGGGAAGTTTTCCCGCAACCACCGTGCCTCCCATGGACTTGACCGTTTCTTCTGTCACTTCTACGTACCCGGCGGCTTCTACTTCGTATAGCGAAGGATCCTTCGGAGCATCGCCTACGTTCTTCTCAAAGTTAGGACGGTCGTAATTGTGAAGATAAACCCCTTCCAGGGAAACGCCGGTGGCTTTTTTGATTTCGTCCAGATCCGTTTGGTTCAGTTTTACTTGATCGTAATAGGCGATCTTGCCGTCATCGTGCTTGATTGCGACGGTCTTTTCCACCGAGGCGTAATGAATGTTGGAATCGATGATCGAATCGGTGCTGGTGCGGATATGGTCGTAAGAGGCAAAAGAAGTCGGAGGCCAAGCGGTC
>JAZNDV010000030.1:0-1853 GCA_045588285.1 Eubacteriales bacterium | reverse complement strand
GAATGTGGTATACTTAATTGAAAATAATTCCATTAAGTTTGTACGGAAAGGGAGAATTGTAAAATGGATGAATCGAGAAATTACGTTGACTGGAAAACAATTACGAGCTTTGTAATTGATTCCTTCGTCGGATACGGAATTCCCAGAGCTGACGCTGTCGTTTGCGCGGACGTGCTGCTCGAATCGGATAAGAGGGGGATTGAATCTCACGGTGTAAACCGCTTTAAGCCCATTTATTTGGACCGCATCAAAGCCGGAATCCAGAATCCTGTTACCAATTTTGAAATCATTAAAGATTTTGCCGCTACCGCAGTCGTTGACGGTCATGACGGCATGGGGCAGGTCATTGGATTCAAGGCGATGGAAATGGCGATCCAAAAAGCGAAAAAGTACGGAATCGGTATGGTTGCCGTCCGTAATTCCTGCCACTATGGGATTGCCGGTTATTATGCTACGATGGCTACAAAAGCCGGGTGCATCGGAATGACAGGGACCAACGCACGCCCCTCCATCGCCCCCACCTTTGGCGTGGAAAATATGCTGGGGACAAACCCGCTGACCGTCGGTTTTCCCACCGATGAGCCGTTCCCCTTCGTCATTGACTGTGCTACTTCCATTACCCAGCGCGGCAAAATCGAATACTATGCCCGCGTAGGGAAGGATACTCCCGCCGGCATGGTTGTCGGTCGTGACGGTCTCCCCCACACCGACTCCGTTGCAATTTTGACCGAACTGAATACCGAACAAGCAGCTTTGGCTCCTTTAGGCGGTATCGGAGAAGAGCTTGCAGGTTATAAGGGTTACGGCTATGCTACCGTCGTTGAAATCCTGTCCGCAGCCCTCCAACAAGGGAACTTCCTGAAAGCCCTCTCCGGCATCGGCAAAAATGGGGAAAAGATTCCTTTCCACTTAGGTCACTGGTTTATCGCGATCGATCCCGAAGCCTTTATGGGATTGGAAAGCTTCAAGAAAACTGCCGGACAGATTCTTCGCGACCTGCGTAATTCTCAGAAGGCTCCCGGCTGCGATCGCATTTACACCGCCGGGGAAAAGGAATACGACACCTGGTGTGAACGCAAGAAGACCGGAGTTAAGATCAACCCCGCCGTTCAGAAGGAAATGATCGCCGTCCGTGACGAACTGGGACTGTCTCAGTACAAATTCCCCTTCGAAGACTAAGACATTCAAAATCGGGCGGCTTTCGGGTCGCCCGGGTTTTGCTATTTTAATTATGTGTGAAAGGAATATTTTATCATGGACATCAGACAAGAATCCCTGAAAAAGCATTACGAATGGAACGGAAAGATCGAAGTCATCTCCCGCTGTGAAGTCAACGACCGCCACGACCTCTCCCTCGCCTACACTCCCGGCGTTGCGGAAGCGTGCCTTGAGATCAATAAGGACGTCAATAAATCTTACGAACTGACCCGCCGCAACAATTTAGTTGCCGTAATCACCGACGGAACCGCCATTCTCGGACTCGGCGACATCGGTCCTGAAGCAGGCATGCCCGTTATGGAAGGAAAGTGCGCCCTCTTCAAGACCTTTGCCGACGTTGACGCTTTCCCGATCTGCATTAAATCCAAAGACGTTGACGAATTGGTCCGCACGATTTATTTGATTTCCGGCTCCTTCGGTGGGATCAATCTGGAAGATATCGGCGCTCCCCGTTGCTTTGAAGTTGAAAAGAGATTGAAGGAAATCTGCGATATTCCCATTTTCCACGACGACCAACATGGTACGGCAATCGACGTTGCCGCAGCACTTCCCAACGCTCTGCGCGTGGTTAAGAAAAACATTTCTGAAGTTAAGGTCGTTATTAACGGCGCCGGATCTGCCGGGATCGCCATCGG
>JAZNDV010000029.1:0-2068 GCA_045588285.1 Eubacteriales bacterium | reverse complement strand
CGTTGACCTTCCCCACGCCGCATTTCACCACGGTAACAGGCTGTCCGCAGAGAAGACCGGAACAAAAAACGAGATTGCCCACCGTCTCATCGGTACGATCTTTGAGCATAGAGCGGAAGCCTTGCGCCTCCGAATCCAGGTCGCAGATCAAAAGATGGCTCAAAGTTCCTCCTTCAGAGCCGAAATACTCTGCTTCAAATCGTTGATCTCGTTATAAATTTTCTGCATATTTTCACTCATCGTAAGTTCTCCCTCGTCCATCACGTCACAGGCGAGAACACCCAAACGACGGTATTTCCGGGCAAGAGAGTTTTTCAATTCGGCGATCTTCCATTTGATCCGGGCAATTTCTGCCAAATCAAGGGCAGCCTCTCCGGTCTTACGCAAAACCTGTTTTCCGGTCGTAACGGCACGATCAAAGATTTCGTTGTTCATAAAAAATCCTCCCATCTGCAGAAAAAGTCGAAAAGTTTTTCCCAGTCCGGGCTTTCCTTCGCGGTTTTTCGCAGAAAATATCAGTTATAATGTATTCGATGTTTTACTTCTCCGTTTCTTCCTTACCTTGGCCGTCCGGTTCGGACGGTCCCTTTTTTTCTTCGGACGGAAAAAGCTCATCGTATTTTGCACGGATTCGCAGAAGATCGGAATAGGCGTCCCGCTTGAGATTCTCATTGCGCAACAATGCGGCGGGGTGAAAGGTAGCAATCATCCAAAAACCCTTTCGCTCATACCAAACTCCATGGGAGCGCATGATGGAAAAGGAAGGGTCGATCAAGGTCGTTGCCGCAACTTTCCCGAGGCAAACGATAATTTTAGGTCGAATCAGTTTGGTCTGCGCCCGCAAATAAGGAATACACGCCTGCCGTTCTTCCGGTAGGGGATCCCGATTGTGGGGCGGACGGCATTTGACGATGTTGGCGATATAAACGTTCTCCTGTCGGCTCATACCGATACAGGAAAGCATTTTATCCAATAAAATCCCCGCTTTTCCGACAAAGGGCTCTCCTTTCAGGTCCTCCTGTTCTCCCGGTCCTTCCCCGACGAACAAGACATCGGCAGACGGATTTCCCACCCCAAACACCATATTGGTACGGGTCTGCCCTAAAGGACAGCGGCGGCAACCGTCACAGGCGGCACGCAACGTTTCCCACTCAGTCAAGAAAATCTTTCCTTCCGTTTAAGATATGCCATGAGATCTTTTAGTATTCAACAATATCGACGGAAAGAATCGAGATATCTTCCAACGGCTTATCATTACCGTTGCGGGGAACGTTACAAATGGCGTCTACCACGTCCATACCTTCGTAGACCTGACCGAACACGGTGTGACGGAAATCCAGCCAGGGAGTCCCTCCTAATTCGGCGTATTCGTTGGCAATATCTTCCGGATAGACCTGACGAACCTGCTGAATCATGCGGGGATCAACGGAAGAGGACTGAACGATGAAGAACTGACTTCCGTTGGTATTCGGTCCGCTATTTGCCATGGAAAGAGCACCACGGAAATTAAACAATTCCCGGGAAAATTCATCAGGGAACGGTCTGCCCCAAATGCTTTCGCCGCCCATTCCGGTGCCGGTGGGGTCTCCGCCTTGAATCATAAAATCGGGAATCACGCGATGAAAAATAATTCCGTTATAATATCCGTTTTTGGCGTGGGTCAAAAAGTTTTCTACGGTTTTGGGGGCTTGTTCGGGAAAGAATTTCACCGAAATATCTCCCAACGTGGTGTGGATTCGGGCAACGGTGTCCCCTGCTGCGGGGAGCGAAGTTTGATGATTCATAAGGATTCTCCTTAATAATAAAATTCATTCATAGCGTCGTTTAGGTACGTGAAAACCGTATCGGCATTGATGCCGACAATCAGCCAGATGATCAAAGACAGTCCCAATGCAACGGAAGAAAGAACGATTCCGACAGAGCGCAGCGTCCGGAATTTCTTCGTCTTTCCGGCAGAAAGGGAAAGAATCAACGCCGCCAATTGCAGGGGTGACGTCATACAGGTGACCGCCCCCATCAAGGACAGAATAAACCCGGCAAGTGCCATTCGGTCGGATTTCTGGTCTTC
>JAZNDV010000028.1:0-11915 GCA_045588285.1 Eubacteriales bacterium | reverse complement strand
TTGTAGCACAACCATAGCACAGAGGAAGGAAAAAATCAACTCGCGACAGAATTTTGGATCTCCTTTTGTGACAATCATTTGAACAGTTGCTCAAATGTATTGACATTTTGGGTTTTGTGGCGTATAATACATTTGAACGATGATTCAAGTGTTTTTTTTGAAAGGAGTTTGTTATGGCAGATCACAATCATGCTTGTACCGAAAACGAAACCTGCGAATATATGCACGTCCATCCCGACGTGATCGAAAAAGTTCGGGCAGAGATGCCCCCGGAAGAAACCCTGTACGACTTGGCGGAGTTGTACAAAGTGTTCGGGGATTCCACCCGGATCAAAATTTTGTACGTACTCTTTGAGGCGGAAGTCTGCGTATGCGACATCGCCCAATGTCTGAACATGACCATTTCCGCCATTTCCCATCAGTTGCGGGTGTTGAAGCAATCCCGCCTTGTCAAATCCCGCCGGGAAGGAAAGACGGTCTTTTATTCCTTGGCGGACGATCACGTCCGTACCATCATCGGTCAGGGAATGGATCACATCGAAGAATAAGAGAAAACGGAGAAAAACATCATGAAAAAATCCTATAAAATTCAGAACCTTTGTTGCGCCAACTGTGCTCGGAAAATCGAGGATGGAATTAAGAAAATTCCCGGTGTCATCGATGCAAAAATCCTGTTCATGGCTCAAAAGTTGAACCTGGAAGTGGAAGACGGTGCGTTGGAAACCGTACTTACCGAAGCAAAAAAAGTGGCGAAAAAAGTCGAGCCGGATTGTGAGATCGTCGGATGAGCAAAAAGCAAAAAACAATGCTCTTCCAAATCCTGTTATCCGCATTTTCGTTTGCCGTGGCGTGGGTGCTTCCTTTGTCGGGAATGTGGCGCACCGTCGCCTTTATGGTGCCTTACCTTTTGGTTGGATTCCCGGTGTTGAAAAACGCCGTTTTGTCGGTCTTTCGCGGACAGATGATGGACGAAAATTTTCTGATGGCGATTGCGTCGGTGGGGGCGTTTGTTTTGGGTGAATACCCGGAAGGGGTCGCGGTGGTGTTGTTCTATCGGGTGGGAGAATTGTTTGAATCCTATGCTGTGGGCAAAAGCCGGGCGTCGGTCAGCGAGTTGATGTCTCTTTGCCCCGATACGGCAACCGTTTTGCGTGACGGCGAGTGGATCGTCGTTGCACCCGAAGAAATTGCCGTGGGAGAATCGGTTCGGGTTCTGCCCGGAGAAAAAATCCCCTTGGACGGCACGGTGTTGGAAGGAAATTCGTCCTTGGACACCCGTTCTTTGACCGGAGAATCGGTCCCCCGGGACGTTGGAGTCGGGGATTCGATGTTAAGCGGTTGCGTCAACCTGACCGGTGTTTTGATCTTCCGGGCGGAAAAAGAATTTGAAGAAAGTGCTGCCTCAAAAATTTTGGCGTTGGTGGAAGATTCTGCCGCCCATCGCTCCAAATCCGAATCCTTCGTCACGTCCTTCGCCCGATGGTACACCCCCATCGTCATCGCCGTGGCGGTGTTGGTGGGAATTTTGCCCCCTTTGTTCGGGGAAGATTGGGCAACGTGGATCTACCGTGCATTGGAATTCCTCGTGGTTTCCTGCCCCTGTGCGTTGGTGATTTCCGTGCCTTTGTCTTATTTCGGGGGCATCGGCGGGGCGTCCCGGAAGGGAATTTTGGTGAAAGGCTCCGACCGCTTGGAAGCCTTGGCAAAGGCCGATACGGTAATTTTCGATAAGACCGGAACGCTGACCGAAGGCGTGTTTGAGGTCTCGTCGGTTGAGGCAGAAAATCCGGATCATATTCTGGAAATTGCCGCTTTATGCGAACAATTTTCCAATCACCCCATCGCCCGGTCTCTCCGGGAAGGGTGGGGCGGAAGCTTGTCGGAAGACCGGGTCACCGATTTTGAGGAAATTGCCGGATCCGGCGTTTCTGCCAAGGTAGACGGGGTTTCTTATTTTGTCGGAAAAGAAGCTTGGCTTTTGCAAAAGGGCTATTCTTTGAAATCGGTTCAGGCTCCCGGAACTCACGTTTACGTGGCTAACGAAACAGAATGCCTCGGCGTGATCACCATTTCCGATCGTTTGAAAGAAAACGCCGTTCAAACGGTTTCAGCGTTGCGCAGTCTTGGGGTTCGCCGGGTTATTATGCTGACCGGAGACGGAATTTCCGCCGCCCAAGACGTTGCAAGACAGTCCGGCATCGACGAGGTTCGGGCAAATTTGCTCCCCCAAGATAAAGTGACCGCCCTGAAAGAAATTTCTGCCGACGCAAGGGGGGCTGTAGTCTTTATGGGCGACGGAATGAACGATGCTCCGGTGATGATCGCCGCCGATGTGGGAATTGCCATGGGGGGAATCGGTTCCGACGCCGCCATTGAAGCCTCGGACGTGGTATTGATACAAGACAATCTTTCCGCTCTGCCCAAAGCCCTTTCATTGGCGCAAAAGACCCACCGGATCGTGATGGAAAATATGATTTTTTCCATTGCCGTCAAAATTCTGGTCATGATTCTATGTACCGTTGGCTTTGCTAATATGTGGCACGCGGTGTTTGCCGACGTCGGGGTGTCCGTGATTGCCATTCTCAACGCCATGCGGACTCTTTCAAAAAAATAAAAGTTTCCGTTGACAAATGAGCAAAAATGCGGTATAATGTATCTTGTAGGAAAGAAAGGAAGACTATGACTATGATACATACCTATTTGAAACAACTTGTTAATTACGCCAAAAAATATTTGATGCTCGACCTTCGGGACGAATATTATATCTTCAACCGTTTGTTGTTTCTTTTGGAATTGGACGATTGCGGTGCCGATGAACCGGTGCCGCCCGTGGACGGTATGACCGGACCCGACGATATTTTGAGCCCGATTTTGAAATATGCGTTGGAACAAGGAATCATTAATGACTCCCAGACGGAAGCCTTTGCCGCCCGGCTGATGGATACGGTTTCTCTGCGTCCTTCCGAATTACAGAAGATTTTCGAGGAAAAATATGCAGTTTCTCCCAAAACTGCTACCGATTGGTTCCACGATTACTGCGAAAAGAACGATTACGTCAAGCGTTCCGCCATTGCCCGGAATCTTCGGTGGGAAGCGGTGGGGGAGAAGGCGAATTTGATTATCACCGTCAATCTTTCCAAGCCGGAAGTGGATAACAAAAAATCCGCCGCCGCATTGAAGCAAAAGCCCAGCGGTTATCCTTCCTGTGTCATCTGCCGTCAGAACGAGGGTTTTTCCGGTCACGGCACCGTTCGGGATACCCTGAGAACGATTGATATTACTCTGGACGGTCAGCCTTGTTTTTGGCAATACTCTCCTTACGCCTATTTTAACGAGCACGCGATTATTATCAATACGGAACATACGCCTATGATCGTCAACGCTGCCGCGTTGCGCCGGTTGATGGATTTCGTCGATCAGTATCCCCACTATTTTGTCGGTTCCAATGCCGCGTTGCCCCGGATCGGCGGTTCGCTGTTGGTTCACGATCATTATCAGGGCGGATTCGAAAAAATGCCGATGCATTTTGCCCACGACCGCACCGTGATCTCTGCCCCGGGAGATACGGTGAAAGTCAGTATTCTGGAGTGGTTTAACTCTTCCGTCCGTTTGGAATCATCGGATCGGAACGCTATCGTTTCTACTGCCTGCAGTTTGATTGAAGCATGGCGGAATTATACCAATACGGTTTTGGGAATCTACGCAGAAAGCGAAGGGGAAAAGCACAATTCCTGTTCTCCTATCGTCTATAAGACCGAATCCGGATACGTAATCGACTTGATTCTCCGGAACAATCAGGTTTCGCAAGAATTCCCCGACGGCATTTTCCACGCCCACCCCCAATATCACAACATCAAAAAGGAAAGTATCGGCTTGATTGAAGCCATGGGGCTGTTTATCCTGCCTGCCCGCTTGAACCGTCAGTTGTTCACCGAGGCGGTGCAATACCTTTGCGGAAAAGAATATGCCCCGGAAACCCTGTCGGACGATATGAAGATTCATGCCGATATGATTTCCCTGCTCCTCTCCCGCCACGGAAATCGTCTTTCGGTGGATGAGGCGAAGGAGGCGATCCGTCAGCGGATCAACGAAGTCTGTTTTGAAATTTTGCGGAATACGGCGGTCTTTCCCGAAGACGCGGCCGGCGCTTCCGCTTTTGAATCCTTCGTCAAAGAAAACATCTGAACTGCAGGTGAGATTATGCCCGAAAAGAAAAAAACGCAAAGCCGTTGCGAATGTTGTCTTTATTATGAATTTGACGAGAGCTTCGGTTGTATGACTTGCAGTATCACCCTTGACGAGGACGAGGCATTACATTATTCCCGCCCCGGTTCCACCTGCCCTTATTTTCGTTGGTACGACGAATATAAAAGTGTGCAAAAGCAGAATTAAAAATCCATTATTCCGGAATTTCTTTATTTAGATCATCGCTGAAAAAGAGAACTGAACCAGATCGGTTCAGTTCTCTTTTTTATGGTTCTTCTTTTACTGCGTAGGTGATTTTAATTCCTTCTCCGGTTTCTTTCCGGTTCAAAATGATCTTGTCTCGGTATAATTCCGCTAATTCTGCTCCGTTTTCATAGGGAATAACGATGGTTTTTTCGTATTCCCCCGCAAAATGCCGAGCCAAAGCATTTTTCAGTTCCTCACAACCTTTTCCTGTTTTTGCAGAAACCGGAAAGACCCGCATTTTCTCTTTGGATCCTACGGTGTAGAAGAAGGTAAGGTCGGGAATGTCTTCCTTATCTACTTTGTTCAAAACCAAAAAAATCGGTTTTTGATCCGCTTCTAAGGTGTGCAGCAATTCCCGTACCACGGTAAACCGGGTATCGGCTTCCGGGTCTGCCGCGTCCACCACCAAAAGGAGAACGTCTGCCGACAGAGATTCTTCCAAAGTGGAACGAAATGCGTCGATCAGGGTGTGGGGCAGATCTCGCAAAAATCCTACGGTATCGGAGAGTAAAATTTCCTGCCCCTTCAATCCTTCCATCTTCCGGACGGTAGGGTCGAGGGTCGCAAACAACTGATCTTCCGCATAAACCTCGCTTCCGCACAACCGGTTTAACAGCGTGGATTTTCCTGCGTTTGTATAGCCTACCAGCGCGGCAGTGGACTTCCCGGTTTTAAGCCGTCCCCGGCGGACGGTCTGTCTGCGTTGTTTCACTTCTTCCAATGCAGATTCCAATGCCTTGATCCGTCTTCGGATATGCCGGCGGTCGGTCTCCAATTTCGTTTCCCCCGGACCTCTCGTTCCGATTCCGCCCCCGAGGCGGGAAAGACTTTCGCCCAGCCCTGCCAATCGGGGAAGGCGGTATTTCAACTGCGCCAATTCGACCTGCAACCGCCCTTCCGCTGATTGAGCGCGCCCCGCAAAAATATCCAAAATCAGCATCGTTCGGTCTATCACCGCCGCATCTAATCGGTCTTCCAAATTACGAATCTGTCCGGCGGTCAACTCTGCGTTCGCGATGACGAGGGATATTTCATTTTGCTCAATAAATTCCCGCATCTCTTCTGTTTTTCCCGATCCGATATAGGTTGCGTTGTCCGGTTTCGTCCGTTGTTGCAGTAAGACACCCCGTACTTCCAGTCCTGCCGTCTCCGCCAACTGTTCCAGCTCTGCCATAGACGCTTCCGCATCCGGCCGGTCAGACACGCCTAATAACAAACAAGTTTTGATTTCTTTCATAATTCCCTCTTGGTTTTTATTTGAAAAAAAACCGCACCGACAGTATCGTCGATGCGGTTTGGTCCGAGCGGCGGGAGTCGAACCCACGGCCTCTTGAACCCCATTCAAGCGCGCTACCAAACTGCGCTACGCCCGGAGATATCTCATTTGAGACCTAAACATTATAGCACACTTTTCGCCCTTTTGCAAGGGGTTATTGGAACATTTTACAATTATTTCGCAATTTATAAGATTTGTAAAAATAGAGATGTCGGCCTTGCGTTTTCCAAGTTTTTCTGGAAAAAATTTAAGGTTGACAAGAATCTGAAAATGTGATATAATTACAATTGCAACACAACTTTATATGACCGAACACGAGAGTGCTGTTTTTTACATAGGTAAAAACGCATTCTCTACTTTAGCGTTCTCGTGTGAAGGTTAAAGTTGTGTTGCAGCAACCGGAGTAATGTGTTTTTCGGTGCACGGCTTCGGCTGTGCACTTTTTATATGGAGAGATTTTTTTATGTTAAAGAGTCATGAATATTTGAAGATTATGGGGAACGCTTTATATTGGCAGTTTCGGTATATTGATGCAATGGAAGAAATTACGGTTCACGTTGATGATTCCGGTGAGGTGTCGCAAAATTTCATGTCATGCACCGAAGGATTTCTTTTGGACGTTGTGGAGAGTATCATTGCCTGTTCGGAAAAACCGCGGGATGTGTTACGTCAGTTGCCATGGTTTCGAGAGATGCTTGCCTTTTATCCTAAGGTTAAAAAGGTTTTTCGGATGGCAACTTCTTCAGAATTTCAAAGTTCTGTTAACGAATATAAAATGACTGTTCCTACGATGATGATTACGGTATTTCACATGGTTCATTCCGATTCTTTTGAAGAGCAATTTGCAAATTATCTGGCATTGCTGAAGTTGATGTCTGAATTTTTTTGTCTTTTTGGTACGATGATTTATATTGACGGTTTCGGAAATCCTCTCCGTGAAGAAGAATTTTCTGCTTTAGCAGAAAAATTAGATTCCATAGGAAATAATACTTACCCCATAGAAGAATTAAGAAAAGAATATCCCTATTGTTGATAAAAAGTAACCACTGCATTCTTTTGAAAATGCAGTGGAGTTTTTTATTTCAATACCCGAATCAAATCCTGCCGTCCGGCTTTGATTAACGCCTCTCGGACCAATCCGCGGTTTTGGGGCATATGGTACTGTAACAATGCCCTCTGATATGCTTTCTCCTTGGAGGTTCTCGGCACGTAGACCGCCTTCATGGTGAAGGGATCGAGGCCGGTGTAGAACATACAAGTGGAGACGGTGCCCGGGGTAGGGTAGAAGTCCTGCACCTGTTCCGGGTGATAGTTGATTTTCTTCAGATACAACGCCAATTCAATAGCATCTTTCAGCGTGCAGCCCGGGTGGGAGGACATAAGATAAGGAACCAGGAATTGCTTCTTGTTATATTCCTTATTTAATTGGTGGTATTTATCGGTAAATGCTTTATAATAGCGGAAGGGGGGCTTGCCCATATAGTTCAGCACCCGGTCGGAACAATGTTCCGGTGCGACCTTCAACTGACCGCTGACGTGATGCTGAACCAAATCCCGGAAGAAGGAATCGTCCTTGTCCAACATCAGATAATCGTACCGGATTCCGGAACGGACGAAGACTTTTTTCACCTTTGGCAATTCCCGGAGGGTGCGGAGAATATCCAAATATTCCCCGTGGGATACCTTCAGCGCCTTGCAAGGTTCGGGAGCAAGGCATTTCCGGTCTTTGCACATGGATTTTTTATTGCAAGAGGCAAAGCGGAAGTTTGCCGTAGGGCCGCCCACGTCGTGGATATATCCCTTGAAATTGGGTGATTCGGTAATTTTTACTGCTTCTTTGACGATGGATTCCTTGCTTCGGGACGTGACCGCCCGCCCTTGATGGAAGGTGATCGCACAGAAATTGCAACCGCCGAAACACCCCCGATTCTGAATGATGGAATTTTCCACCTCCAAAATCGCCGGAACACCGCCCATGCTTTCGTAAATCGGGTGATATTTTCGGGTGTAGGGAAGATCGTAAACATGATCTAACTCCTCGCGGTTCAACGGTTCTGCGGGAGGATTTTGCACCAACCACCGTTTTGAATGACCTTGGGCTAAAATGCGCCCGGTATAGGGATCTTGTTCGTCGTATTGAATTTTCGTTGCCTTGGCGTAAGCTTCTTTGTCTTTTCGTACTTCTTCAAAAGAAGGGCAGACCGCCGCATGCTCCGGTAATTCGTGGGTGATATAACAAGTTCCCGGAATATCGGTCAAATCCGCCACCGATTCTCCGGAAGCCAGACGGTTGACGATCTCGGACATGGAGCGTTCGCCCATACCGAAGGATAACAAATTTGCGGAAGTATCTTCCAAAATCGACCGGCGCACCTCGTTTTGCCAATAATCGTAGTGGGCAAAACGCCGTAAAGACGCTTCCAATCCCCCGATGACGATGGGGATATCCTTGTAAACTTCCCGGATCTTGTTGCAATAAACGATCAACGCCCGGTCGGGACGCAGACCTGCCTGTTTTCCGGGGGAATAGGCGTCGTCGTGCCGGCGGTTGCGCGCTACGGTATAGTGGGCGACCATGGAATCAATGTTCCCGGAATTGACCAAAAAGGCGTATTTCGGTGCCCCGAACCGGGTAAAATCTTCGGTCGTCTTCCATTGGGGCTGGGCGATGATGCCCACCGTGTACCCCAAAGCTTCAACCAACCGGGAGATGATGGCGGTTCCAAAGGAAGGGTGATCTACGTAGGCGTCTCCGGTGACTAAAATATAGTCGAACTGTTCAATGCCTTCTTCGATCATTTCTTCCCGTGAGATGGGGAGAAACCCCGGATATCGTTTGCTCATGCTTCGGTAATGTCTCCTTGGGTGGCGCGGATTTCGTTCCATTGGTCTGCTGTGATCAGAACGTCTCTGGGTTTACTTCCCTGATAAGGACCGATATATCCTTTCTTTTCCATTTGATCCATCAGCCGCCCTGCCCGGGAATGTCCCACGCCCAAAGACCGCTGAAGTCCCGAAGTAGAAGCCATACCCGCTTTCAGCACCAGTTCCACCGCCCGCGGGAGAAGAACGTCGTCTCCGTCGTCTACGAAATCTCCGTCCGCATCGGTACCGCCCATGGAACCGGTGATGCCTTTCTTGTTTCCTTTCACCGATTCTCTGGAGTTCTTCTCGATAGCGTCCATGATCTTGGACTGTTCTTCACTATTGCCGTCGGAGGCAGAGTGTTCCTTGATAAAAGATACAACGTCTTCGATTTCCTTATCGGATACAAAGCACCCCTGAATACGCATGGGCTTCGGACACCCCAAAGGATTGTAAAGCATATCGCCGCGGCCGATAAGTTTTTCCGCTCCGGTCTGGTCAAGAATAATGCGGGAGTCAATGCCGGAAGATACGGCAAAGGCAATACGGGAGGGGACGTTTGCCTTGATCAGTCCCGTTAAAACGTCCGCGGAAGGACGCTGAGTTGCAATGACCAGGTGCATTCCGGCAGCCCGCGCCATTTGTGCTAACCGGCAGATGGCGTCTTCCACCTCGCCGGGGGCAACCATCATCAGGTCTGCCAACTCGTCAATGACAATCACGATTTGGGGCAGAGGTTTTTCCTCTCCGGTGATCTTTTCATTATAGCCTTGGAAGTTTCGGACGTTCTTTTCCGCAAACAGTTTATACCGTTGCATCATTTCCGTTACCGCCCACTGCAAAGCTCCGGCGGCTTTTTTCGCCTCGGTCACGACGGGAACCAACAGATGGGGGATCCCATTATAAACGCTCAATTCTACTACCTTCGGATCAACCAAGATCAGTTTGACCTGTTCCGGGGACGACTTATAAAGAATACTCATCAAAAGGGTGTTGATACACACCGATTTCCCGGAACCGGTGGAGCCGGCGATGAGAAGGTGAGGCATCTTTGCCAGGTCAATGCAGACGTTCTGTCCGGAAATATCCTTCCCCAGTGCCACCGCAATATTGCTCTTGTGGGAACGGAATGCGTCGCTGGAAATGGTTTCTTTCAGATAGACCACGCTGGAGATCTTATTGGGGATTTCAATTCCGATGGCGGAGCGTCCCGGAATGGGTGCTTCAATACGAACCCCAGAAGCCGCAAGATGCAAGGCAATATCGTCGGCAAGATTTGTGATCTTGGAAATCTTTACCCCCGCATTGGGTTGCAGCTCGTACCGGGTAACGGTGGGACCCCGCACAGCATCAAGATAGGTGGTGTCTACGGAGAAGTTCTCCAATGCCGTCATAAGATTCTTCGCCGTCTGTTGCAGTTCTTGTTTTGATTTTGCGGCGTTTTCATCGGGTTTGTAGGTCAAAAGACTGAGGGGAGGATAGACGTAGGGAACTTCCTTTTCCGCTTCTTTTTTGATCTCTGCCGCCATCTGTCCCGCTTCGGCGCGGATCTCTTCTTTGGAGATTTTTTCTTCCGGGGGCAGATTTGCCTGCTTTTCCAAATCCATTAACGCCTGCGCTTTTGCCTCAATTTCCGCGGGGGTCTGATAGAAATCAATCAACTCCGAAGAGAGAATTACGTCCTTCTTCGGCGTATCTTCGGAAGAACCGCCCATTTTTGCTTCCCGTTGCCGCTGCTGTTCCTGCATACGGCGGCGGTCTGCAGGGGTCAGGGTTTCGTCGGCATCAATGGTGGGAATTTCGAAGTTCCGCTTTCTGCCCGCAGGCAATGTTTCGGTTTCTTCTGCCGGTTCTTTTTCTTTCTTTTTACGGAACGGGAAAAGGGGAATCTGAACCGATTCGGTTTTTTCTTCTCTTTCTTCGCTTGCTTCTTCGGATTTTTCTTCTTCCTTGCGGTCAAAGAGGCTGGAGAAGGTCACTCCGCTGATAATCACCAGTAGGATAAGAATTATAACGATGAATACGATGATCGTGCCGATCTTATTAAACAAAGAAAGGAAGCACCAGGAAACGATTCCCGTAAGGGTTCCGCCCCCGCGCATTTCCAAGGCTTTGTTTGCCAGGGTTACCAGATAGTCGGTCAGCCCCATGCCGTTCAAGTCCACCGCAATGGCAGACCATAGGGAGGAAACCACGCCGTAAAGTCCTACAATGCACCAGGTCCGTTTGGTCATGGCGGTGTTTCGGTCGGCGATACGGGTAACGGCAAGGATCAAAAACAAAACGGGAATTCCCGCTGCCAATGCCCCCATTGCCCAGGACATGGCGATCTTCAACCCTGTTCCGACGACCCCCATTACGCCGTCAAAGAAACTTAAAAAGGTGATCAGGGAAAGGGCAAGGAATACGATCCCCAAAAGGGTATTTTTTAACCCCCGATCCATAGGTTTCTTTTCCGGTTGTTTTGCCGCTGCTCTTCGTTTCGTCTCCGGCTTATGGGAACCGGAAGAGGATTTCTTCGCCGCGGAAGGTCTCGCTGTTGTGTTTTTCTTGGTTGCCATGTTGGACTTCCTTTCTTTTTGTGACAGTTATCGTGATCTGCACCTTTCGGTGAAGGAAATATGCGAAATTCAAATACCGATTCGGTATATTTTCTTGATTTTTCTGTTCAAATGTGATATGATAATAGAGTAAATTCCGTTTTTTTACCATAAGGGGGGATTTTTGTTATGGCAGATACCATTTACACCGTAACCGTGGGGGGCATTGACGTTAAACTGTATTCCAGTGAGACCGAAGCGGAAACCACGTCTATCGTCAAAGCGGTCAATCGCCGTATTGCACAGTTTGAACAGGGGAATAAAGGGGCACCGAAGATCAACTCCATTCTCCTCACCTGCATGGATTTTTGCGATGAAAACCGTCAGTTGAAAGAAAAATTGGAAAAACAGCGCTCCAAAGTCACTTCCCTCAAAATGCAACTGGCAGAGGCGAAAAAAGAAATTGCGGCGTTGAAAGCCGGGGAGTAAAAGGGTTATGGAGATCTTGTCTCCCGCAGGTTCGCCGGAATCGTTGAAAGCCGCCGTATTGTCGGGGGCAGATGCAGTTTATTTCGGAGCATCGTCCTTTAACGCCCGCATGAATGCAGCCAATTTTACCGACGACGTGCTGGCAGAACAAATTCGCTACTGCCACACCCGGGGCGTTTCCTGTCACGCTACGTTGAATACGTTGATCTCTCAGCGGGAATTGCCTTCCGCCCTTGCAACGGCGGAAAAATTGATCGCTGCCGGGGTCGACGCTCTTATCGTTCAAAGTCGGA
>JAZNDV010000027.1:0-2605 GCA_045588285.1 Eubacteriales bacterium | reverse complement strand
TTCAACGCTACGAACAGCCCCATGACGAAAGGGTCTTCCGTTGACCTTGCCAACGTTACCTTTAATATTGCGGAAGGCGTGCTCGAGAAAGGCGTAGACTTGAAGGCATCCACCGCGATGCGTGTCAAGACTGCATCGCAGACCCCCTCTACCGATGCTTCCACGAATTCTTCCACGGAAAAGAACCCGAATACCGGCGATAACATTCATTTGACGGTTTGGGTCTCCCTGCTGGTTATCAGCGGCGGCGTAATCCTCGCAATGACCTTCCGTCGGAAAGTCTCTGAATAAAATAAGATCTCTTGCGAGAGAAATACGAGGCACACTCCGGAAAGGAGTGTGCCTCGATCAATTGAGAACCGCCTTTTTACGGGCGGTTCTCCGTTCTCTTCATTTTATCAAAGACTTTTGATCAGTCCGGGCAGCGCCGCTTCAAACCGAACCCCGTATCGGGGCAGATCCGGGTCCTGCGCTGAAATTTGAATGGCGTTGACGGTAAAGTCCACGGCAGTTTTCAAGGCTTGTTCCATGGCTTGCCCCCGGACTAAAGCACCGCAGAGGGCAGAGGAAAAGACGTCTCCGGTTCCGTGGAAAGAAACCGGCAGATTTTTACTGAAATAGGAAGTATACGTCTTCGTCCTGCTGTCGTACGCCATCGCTCCTTGTTTCTCCCCAAAAACGACGCCGGTCAGAACGGCGGTACGGCACCCCATGGCGCAAAGCTGTTTCAGAATATCTTTGATCCAGGCTTCCGTATAGTCCTTGCCGGGGTAATCTATGCCCAGCATCAAGCAGGCTTCGGTGAGGTTCGGGTCGATCACGTCGGCGTTTGCGCAAACCTTTCGCATCTCTTGGGGAAAATCTTCCGGAAATCCGGCGTAGAGCTTGCCGTTATCCGCCATGGCAGGATCCACGAAAATCAGATTGTCTTCCGTTCCGAAGCGGTGGAACAAATCAATCATCAATCGGCATTGCTCCGCAGAACCGAGATAGCCGGTGTAGATCGCGTCAAACTCAAATCCTTCCTTTTCCCAATGGTTGAGAATGGGAGTAATATCTTCCGTCAGATCCCGAAACGTATAACCGGAAAAACCGCCGGTGTGGGTGGAAAGAACCGCCGTGGGAATGACGCAGGCTTCCGTATCCATTGCCGATAAAATGGGCAATGCGACGGTCAGAGAGCATTTCCCAAGGCAGGAAATATCTTGAATGGTTACAACGCGTTTTTGTTTCATGAAAAATCCTTCCTTCTAAAACATGATAATTTACTATACCATAAAAATTGGTATCTGTCAATGGTCAGTTTTAGCAAAAAATATATGACCAGATTTTTCTCTTGACATTTTCTGCAATCTGTGTTATAATCAGTTGAATCCAAAAGGAGCTGTTATCATGGATCAGAAAAAATTAGACCGCATCAGCGAATTGACCCGCATTTCCAGGGTTCGGGAATTGACCGAAGAGGAAAAAACGGAACGGGAAGCCCTCCGGAACGAATACCGCGCCGCCATGCGGGCAAGTCTGGAAGGAACGTTAAGCCGTACCTATATTCAATATCCCGACGGCACCAAAAAGAAAGTGGAAAAAAAGGAACCATGAGCTATATTTACGAAACCCACTTGCACACAAACGCAGGGAGCCGCTGCAGCCGCGAAACTCCGGAAGAACAGATCCGCCGGCTCCACCGTTACGGGTACACCGGAGCCTTTGTTACGGATCATTTTTTGAATGGAAATACCGCCGTTCCCAAGGATCTTTCTTGGGAAGATGCGATGGAACGCTTTATGCTTTCCTACGAATTGGCAAAGACAGAGGGAGACCGGCTCGGATTCGACGTTTTCTTCGGATTTGAAAGTTCTTATAACGGGAATGACGTTCTCACCTACGGATTGGGGAAGGATTGGCTGAAGGCACACCCCGAAATCATGGAAATGTCCATGCGGCAATACTGCGAATTTGCCCGGGCAGAGGGGGGATTGGTCGTTCACGCCCATCCGTTCCGGGAGGCGGAATACATTGACTTGATCCGCCTGTTGCCCCGGAGTGTCGATGCGGTAGAAGTTTTGAATGCAAACCGCACGGATTTCGAAAACGAAAGGGCTGAGGAATACGCCCGCAATTACGATTTGCCCGTTACTGCCGGTTCGGATCTCCATAATCCTCAGTTCCGCTTGGCGGGAGTCTCGTCTCCCGTGCGCTTCTCCTCAGAGCTGGATTATTGCCAAGCCGTTCGACTGCGGCAGGTTACCCCCGCGGTCGTTTTTGATGGTCGGGCAGAAAAACAATATTGCGAATGACGAGATCGTCTTCCTATTTAATATAATAACGGTCTGATATCATAACGGTTTTCTCCCGGCGTTCGGTCTCCCGTCCCGGGAGTTTTTTTATTCTCTTAAGATGTGGTCAAGTTCTATAGTTTCCTTTTTTCTTTTTTGGTTGCCGTTGTTCGATTTGCACAAAGTTTTTAATCCAAAACGGTTTAGGAGTCGAAAAAACCTTGGAATATCAAGGCTTTTTCGGCTTTTTGCTCTTTTTCGGGCGCAAAAACTTTTTTCAAAAAAGGGGTTGACAAACCCTTGAATTTATGATATAATATTCGAGCACC
>JAZNDV010000026.1:0-7247 GCA_045588285.1 Eubacteriales bacterium | reverse complement strand
ATCAATCCCAACGCTTTCGACGGCCGCGGCAACTACGCCTTCGGTCTGAAGGAACAGCTGATCTTCCCCGAAATCGAATATGAAAAGATTGACGCGATCCGCGGCATGGATATCATGTTCGTCACCACTGCCACCACCGATGAAGAAGCGAAAGACCTTCTTTCTCTGATGGGCGCACCGTTCAGCAAATAAGGAGGAAGAACGATGGCTAAAAAGTCTATGATTGCAAAACAGCAGAGACCTGCCAAGTACTCTGTTCGTGCTTACAACAGATGCAAGATCTGCGGAAGACCTCATGCTTACCTGAGAAAGTACGGCATCTGCCGTATCTGCTTCCGTGAACTGGCTTACAAGGGCCAGATTCCCGGCGTCCGTAAGGCTAGCTGGTAATCAGGGAAAGAAGGAAAAGGAGGTTTTATTATGCATATTACCGATCCCGTTGCCGATATGCTCACCCGCATTCGGAACGCTAACGACGCAAAACACGAAAGTGTTGAAGTCCCCGCTTCCAACATGAAGAAAGCAATCGCTCAGATTCTTGTGGACGAAGGTTACGTCAAAGCGTTCACCGTGACCGAAGACGGCAAACAGGGTATGATGAATATCACCCTGAAATACGGTCCGAACAAAGCAAAAGTCATCCAGGGAATCAAACGCGTTTCCAAGCCCGGTCTTCGGGTTTACGCTTCCAGCGAAGAAATGCCCAAAGTCATTCGCGGTATGGGTATCGCCATCGTCTCTACGTCGAAGGGCGTTATGACCGATAAGGCTGCCCGCCGTCTGAACGTCGGCGGTGAAGTTCTCGCTTACGTTTGGTAAGTTGTGTTTTCCCCGAAAAGGCAAGATGACAAACTATAGTGAAAGGAAAGTCACGCAATGTCAAGAATTGGTAGAAAGCCTATAAATATACCCGCCGGTGTTACCGTAACATTGGTGCCCGAAACCAACCACATCACCGTTAAAGGTCCTAAGGGAACCCTCGAAAGAGATATCCACCCCGCCATGACCGTAACTGTGGAAGGTGAAACCGTTCTGGTTACCCGTCCCGATGATGAAAAGCTCAACCGCTCTCTTCACGGTTTGACCAGAACCTTGATCGCCAATATGATTGAAGGCGTCACCGCCGGTTATTCCAAAACTCTGGAAATCCAGGGTGTCGGTTACAGAGCTGCCAAGCAGGGCAAATCCGTAAACCTGACCCTCGGTTTTTCCCACCCCGTTTCCGTAGAAGAAACGGACGGGATCAGTCTGGAAGTTCCTCAGCCCAACCTGATCGTCGTTTCCGGTGCTGATAAGCAACGGGTCGGACAGGTCGCCGCTGAAATCCGCGGAATCAAACCCCCCGAACCGTACCATGGCAAGGGCGTTCGCTATCTGGGCGAATACGTCCGCCAGAAGGAAGGCAAGGCTGGTAAGGGTAAATAATCCCGCCGCTTAATCACTCAATCATATTAGGAGGATAACACAACATGACCAGCAGAAAAGATGCTAACATCCTCAGAAAGAAGCGTCACGCTCGTGTCCGCGGAAAGATTTCCGGCACGACGGAATGCCCCCGTCTGAATGTTTACAGATCTTTGAAAAATATCTACGCTCAGATTATCGATGATACCACCGGAACCACTTTGGTTGCCGCTTCTACCGTCGGTAAGAACTTCTCTGAATACGGCGGAAACAAGGCCGCAGCGAAGAAGGTCGGCGAGACCATCGCGAAGCTTGCTCTCGAAAAAGGCATCAAGGACGTTGTCTTTGACCGTGGCGGTTACCTGTATCACGGACGTGTGAAGGAATTAGCCGAAGGTGCCAGAGAAGCTGGCCTGAATTTCTGAGTTTCAAGGAGGATAACAGTATTATGAACGAAAGAATTGATGCGTCCACCTTGTCGTTGACGGAAAAAATGATCTGCCTGAGCCGCGTTTCCAAAACCGTTAAGGGCGGCCGGAAATTCAAGTTCACCGCTTTGATGGTTGTCGGCGACGGCAACGGCATTGTCGGGATCGGACTGGGCAAATCCGTTGAAATTCCCGATGCTGTCAACAAGGGCATCGAAGACGCGAAGAAAAATCTCGTCCGTGTCTCCCTCAAGGGCACGACCATTCCCCACGAAGTTGTGGCTACGTTCGGTGCTTCCCAGGTTATCATGAAGCCCGCTGCCCCCGGTACCGGGGTGATCGCAGGCGGTGCCGTTCGTGATATCCTGCAGGCTGCAGGCGTCAAGGACGTCCGTACCAAAGCCCTGCGTTCCCGCAATCCCCAGAACCTTGCCAACGCTACCCTCGTCGGATTGAAGTCCCTGCGGACTGCTTCTGAAGTTGCGGAGACCCGCGGCAAGACCGTTCAGGAAATCCTGGGTTGAGGAGGTAATGACGATGAAAATTACCCTCGTAAAAAGCTTGATCGGCAGACATCCCGATCACGTGAAGACTGCGAAGTCCATGAATCTTAAGAAGATCGGCGACGTTTGCGAACAGCCCGATAACGCTGCGACCAAAGGCAAGATCGCGCAGATCTCTTATTTGATCAAAGTTGAAGACTGAAAAGGAGGTAATAACAGATGAAATTGTCTGATTTGGCTCCCGCATACGGTTCCACCCACGTTGCAAAACGGAAGGGCAGAGGTGCCGGAAGCGGTAACGGCAAAACCGCAGGCAAAGGTCACAAGGGTCAGAACGCTCGCTCCGGCGGCGGTGTCCGTGTCGGCTTTGAAGGCGGTCAGATGCCGATCTACAGAAGACTTCCGAAGCGCGGCTTCAACAACCTTCGCTTCACCAAGACCTATCAGGTCGTTAACGTTGGCGCTCTCAACGATTTCGAAGAAAACGCCGTAATTACTTCCGAAGAACTCCTCAAGAAGGGTCTCATCTCTGACGTTGAAGCTCCTGTGAAGTTCCTCGGGGACGGAGAGATCGAAGTAAAGGGTCTCACCGTAAAGGCTGCTAAGTTCTCTGCAACCGCAGCTCAAAAGATCGAAGCCGCAGGCGGGAAAGCTGAGGTGCTGTAAGGTATGGGAATCCTCACGACCCTCCGGAACGCATGGAAAATCGCTGATCTGAGAAAGAAGATCCTTTTCACGCTGATGATCATCGTTCTCTTCCGGATCGGCGCCAGCATTCCTGTTCCTTTCCTCGACGCTGCTGCGATCTCTTCGTATTTCACCAGCGGAAATACCCTTCTCGGGTATATGAATATGCTTTCCGGTAATGCACTGTCGGTCGGTACGCTCTTCGCGCTGACCATTCAGCCCTACATTAACGCAAGCATTATTGTTCAGCTTCTTACCGTTGCGATTCCTTATTTCGAACGCCTCGCGAAAGACGACAGCGCCGAAAAGAAAGGCCGCAAGAAGCTGAACAAGATCACTCGGTATACCACCATTGGCATTGCCCTGCTTCAATCTTTTGGATACTTCCAAATCCTTCGGAGTGCAGGAGCGATCACCATCGTGGACACGGATAAGTTTTCTATGGAACTGTTCCTGGTCGCCGCTTGCATCGTCCTGACTCTGACCGCCGGCTCTATGCTGGTTCAGTGGCTGGGTGAAAGCATCGACGAAAAGGGATTCGGCAACGGAATCTCCATGATTCTCTTTGCTTCCATCGTTTCCCGTGCTCCCGACCTTTTGACCTACTTCATCGGTTCCTTCGGTGAAGGCGGCAAATGGTGGCTTGCTATTATCGTTCTGATCTTGGCTGTGGCTATGTTCGGTCTTATCGTCTTTATGGACAGCGCCGAACGCCGCATCACCGTTCAGTATGCAAAACGTCAAGTTGGACGCAAAGTCTACGGCGGACAGAAGCAACAGCTTCCCATCAAGGTTTGTATGACCGGCGTTATGCCCATCATCTTTGCCTTCGCCATCACCTCGCTGCCTGCTACGATTGCGACGTTTTTCCCCAACACCGGGTTCGCAAAATGGACGGAAGAATACTTCGGTCAAACCAGCATTGCTTATATGCTCATCAGCTTTGCCCTGATCATTGCGTTCAACTATTTCTACATCGCAATCCAGTACAACGCTGCTGATATCGCTAAGCAGTTGAAGGAGAACGGCGGTACCATTCCCGGGATCCGTCCCGGCCGTCCCACGATTGACTTTATCATGAATACGGTCAACAAGATCACCCTCTTCGGTGCCATCTATCTGGGCGTTATTGCTATTTTCCCCTACATTCTGCAGGCAATCTTCCCCAAAGACCTCACCAATATCGCCTTGGGCGGTACGTCTATGATGATTCTCGTTTCCGTTGCCCTTGAAACGGTCAAGGTTTTGGAAGCTCAGATGATTCAACGCAATATGCCCAGCGTACTGGATTGACGGGAGAGAGTCATGAGGTTGATACTTCTTGGCGCTCCCGGTGCCGGAAAAGGAACTCAGGCGGAGATTATTTCTGAGAAATTTAATATTCCTCAGATCTCTACCGGTGCGATCCTTCGGGCGGCTGTTGCAGAACAGACCCCCCTCGGCAAAAAGGTCGAAAAGGTTATGCAGTCCGGCGGACTCGTTTCTGACGAAGACGTCATTGCCTTGGTTAAGGAACGGCTTCACCAGCCCGACTGCGCGAACGGTTTTATCCTTGACGGGTTCCCCCGGACCATTCCTCAGGCAGAAGCCCTTGACGCGATGCTCGAAGAAATGGGCATTTCCGTCGATTTGGCGGTCAGCCTGGAAGTGGAACCGGAAAAGATCGTTGCCCGAATGAGCGGTCGGCGCACCTGTCCCGCCTGCGGGGCAACCTACCACGTCCTGTATAAGCCTTCGTCCAAAGGTGAAGAATGCGACAAGTGCGGCGTTGCTTTGACCGTCCGCAAAGATGACAGAGAAGAGGTCGTCCGCGGCCGTCTCGCGGTTTATGAAAAACAGACCGCGCCTCTGAAAAACTACTACGCTCAGCAGAATAAACTCAGACTTGTGGAAGGTCAGGAAGAACTGGCTGAAACCACCGCTCTGATGGAAAAAGCCCTCGTTCTGTAAGAGAGGTTTGTGTAATGTCTGTTACATTGAAATCACAGCGGGAAATTGATTTGATGCGTCGCGCCGGCGAAATTGCCGCGGAAGTTCTCCGGATCGGAGGCGAAGCGGTCCGTCCCGGCGTTACGACGAAACACATCAATGACGTAATGCACAAGTTTATTAAGAGCAAAAATGCAAAACCCTCTTTTTTGGGGTACGGCGGCTTTCCGGCAGTGGCTTGTATTTCGGTTAACGATGAAGTCATTCACGGAATTCCGTCGGGGCGTTTGCTCACCGATGGAGATATCGTGAGTATTGATGTCGGTGTTCTGCTCAACGGCTACCATTCCGATACGGCGGCAACCTTCCCCTGCGGAACCGTTTCTGCCGAAGCTCAAAAATTGATCGACGTGACCCGGCAATGCTTCTACGAAGGATTGAATTACGTCCGTCCCGGCAATCGGCTGGGGGACGTGGGGAACGCCATCAGTACCTACGCCCATAAGAACGGCTTTTCGGTCGTTCGGGATTATATCGGACATGGCGTGGGAACACAGTTACACGAAGAACCGGACGTCCCCAATTACGGAGTTCGGGGCAAAGGATTGCGCCTGCAAAAGGGCATGACCATTGCAATAGAACCCATGATCAACGCCGGATCTCACGAGGTCTGGCAGATCGACCGGAACGGCTGGACTGTGGTAACCAAGGACGGCAAACTGTCTGCCCATTACGAGCATACCGTTGCCGTTACCGACGACGAGCCGTTAATACTCACATCTCAATCCTGATACTGGAGGTTTTTCATGGCAAAAGATGGTGTCATCGAAATTGAAGGCGTCGTTATTGAGACCCTTCCCAATACGAAGTTCATCGTTGAACTTTCCAATGGACACAAAATCACCGCGTATATCTCAGGTCGACTGAGAGACAACAATATCCGGATCCTTCTGGGTGATAAAGTGACCGTCGAAATGTCCCCCTACGATCTGACCAAGGGTCGGATCACCTGGCGGAACGCCGGTCCCCGGAAACCCGTCGGTTCCAACTGAACTCGAATCGCTTCATTAAAGGAGGTAGTTCATCATGAAGGTACGTCCTTCTGTCAAACCCATGTGCGAAAAATGCAAGGTCATCAAACGCAAAGGCAAAGTTATGGTCATTTGCTCTGACCCCAAGCATAAGCAAACCCAGGGTTAATCGAAATTGGAGGTAATTTAAATGGCAAGAATTTCCGGTGTGGATCTGCCCAATGCCAAACGGGTCGAAGTTGGTTTGACCTACATCTACGGCATCGGTATCAACACTTCTAAAGTCATCCTCGCTGAAACCGGCATCAACCCCGACACCCGCGTAAAAGACCTGACCGAAACTGAAATCGGTTTGCTCCGTGATTACATCGATAAGCATCTCTCCGTCGAAGGTGACCTTCGCAGAGAAGTTGCGATGAACATCAAGCGTATGGTCGAAATCGGCTGCTACAAAGGCGTCCGTCACAGAAAGGGCCTGCCCGTTCACGGTCAGCGCACCAAGACCAACGCCAGAACCCGCAAAGGTCCCGTAAAGACCGTTGCGAACAAGAAGAAATAATTGTAGTTAGGAGGATATCAGAATGGCTCAGCAGAAATCTGCGAAAAAAGTTGCGATCAAAAGACGCAAGGACAGAAAGAACATTGAAAAAGGTGCTGCTCATATCTGCTCCAGCTTCAACAATACCATCGTCACCATTACTGACGTGAACGGGAACACCCTTTCTTGGGCTTCCGCCGGCGAACTCGGATTCCGCGGTTCCAAGAAATCTACTCCCTTCGCTGCTCAGACTGCGGCAGAAACCGCCGCTAAGGCTGCTATGGAACACGGTCTGAAAACCGTTGAAGTTTTCGTTAAGGGTCCCGGCACCGGCCGTGAATCCGCGATCCGTGCCCTGCAGACCGCCGGTTTGGACGTCACCATGATCAAAGACGTGACTCCCATTCCCCACAACGGCTGCCGTCCCCCCAAAAGAAGACGCGTATAACGGAGGTATTGAAAGAATATGGCAAGATATACTGGTCCCGTTTGCAAACAGTGCAGACGTGAAAATACGAAATTGTTCCTGAAGGGCGACAAGTGCTTCTCCGAAAAGTGCCCCATTTCCAAGGGTTCCAAAGTTCCCGGTCAGCACGGTGCCCGCCGCACGAAACTGACTCCCTACGGCGTTCAGTTGCGTGAAAAACAAAAGGTCAGAAGATACTACGGCGTTCTGGAAGGTCAGTTCGCTAAGTATTACGAAATGGCGAATAAGAAGCAGGGCATT
>JAZNDV010000025.1:0-3321 GCA_045588285.1 Eubacteriales bacterium | reverse complement strand
GGCTACGATCCGACTTTTTCTTATGCTTCAGTCCGCTTGCTCCCATAGGGAAGGCAAAACGGAAGGGGAGACGGGATTTGATCAATCGGAAGGTCCCCTCTGCCTGTTTGATATTATTTAGGTTCGTTTTGGAGAATCCGGAATGCTTCTTTTTCTGACCTCCCACGATAGTCAATTCATTGACCGTTCCTTTTTCAAGATATTCGTTAATGGCGAGGCGGTCTTCTTCGGTCAAATGATACCCTCCGGGGACGGTGATCGTGTTTTTCTCAAAGATCAATCCTTTCGGGGTTTCTTCGGAAACTTCACCGGTCCGTTCCACGTCGTCGATCACTTTGCCGTCGGCAAGTTCAATGATGCGGTCGGCGTAGGTTTCGGCAAATTCCCGGTCGTGGGAAACGATGATGACCAATTTCTCTCTGGACAGCTTTTTCAGCGTATCCAAAACCTGTTTCCCGGTCACCGAGTCCAAGGCTCCCGTTGGTTCGTCTGCCATGATGATCTCCGGAGATTTGACCAGTGCCCGGGCGATCGCGACCCGCTGTTTTTGTCCTCCGGATAATTCATTGGGTTTTCGGTTTCCGAATCCATTCAAATCCACTTGATTCAAAATGGTGTTGATAGTTTCATCGTCCGGTTTTTTTCCTTGCAATTGTAATGCAAGGGCAATGTTTGCCCCCACGGAAAACTCTTCTAAAATATTGTATTCCTGGAAAATAAACCCCACGTAGGTATTGCGATAGGAATCAAAGTGGCTTTGCTTGAAATCCTTGGAAGAAACCCCTTTGATTCGGATTTCCCCTTCGTCGTAGCGGTCAAGTCCTCCCAAGACGTTCAAAAGGGTGGATTTTCCGCTTCCGGACTTTCCCAAAAGAAAAACCATACCCGTTTCCGGGAAAGTCAATGAAACCCCGTCCAGCGCCCGAACGGGGACGCCTTTTTTCGGTTTGTATATTTTTACAAGATCAATGGTCTGCAGCATGGAGTTTTTCTCCTTTCTCTTTTGTTAAAACGGGGAATGTGATGGTTACTTTGAACAGGTCGGCATCAATGGTAATATCAAAGGTTCCTCCCTGTAATTCTACGAAACTTCGGGCGATGGCAAGTCCCAAACCGCTCCCTTCGCTGTGTCGGGAAGCGTCTCCCCGGACGAACCGTTCGGTCAATTCTTCCGGAGGAATATTCAACGGATCTTTTGATATGTTCCGGAAGGTGACGACGGCGTCATTTCCGTCTTGGGTCACTGTCAAATAAACTCTCGTTCCGGACAAAGCGTATTTGCAGATGTTGTTCATCAGATTTTCAAATACGCGCCAAAGACGTTTCCCGTCCGCCAAAACCGTCACTTCCTGCTCCGGTTTTGACAGGAGAACCGTAAGTCCGCATTCCTGCATTTTTTCTTCGTATTCTCCTACAGTTTGCTCTAATAAAACGCCTAAATCACAAGGTGCAGGTTCGAGAATCAACACGCCGGAAGATGCTTTTGACGCTTCCACGATATCATCGGTCAGTTTTTTCAGCCGCGCCGATTGCCGTTGTAACACCCGAAGATATTCGGCGGTTGTATCGTTTATCTCCGTTTCCTTAGACAGAAGATCTACGTAATTGATCATGGACGTTAGGGGCGTTTTGATATCGTGAGACACGTTTGTGATCAATTCGGTCTTCATTCGCTCACTTTTGATCCGGTCGTTGACTGCGGTGTTCAATCCGTCCCCGATACGGTTCAGATTTTCAGCGTGATTCTTTAACGGACCTGCTAAAAATTTGGTGTCCATTTTATGGTTCAGATCTCCGTCGGCAATGGCTTTTCCGTGTTTTTCTACTGAAGAAAATCCCAAGGCCACCGCAACGGCAAGGAAAAATCCGATGATCGATTCCAGGCTCAGCAATACGAATGCCAAAGGTTCTTGGGTTAAAATTCCTAAAAGAATATTACAGACGGCAAGAAATCCTGCGATGGACGCAACTGTCGGCACGGTAGGAATTTTGTGAATCAGCTCTTTCAGGGATTTCCACCCCCACTTTAACCCTCGAAGCAAAAGGAGAAAAAGATATCCAGTCACGGTCTTTTTCAAAATTCCGCCCACTTTAATATTAGCGGAAAAAGAAGTGATCAAAAGCAAAATCAATGCACAGACAACGAGTCCGAGAGGGGGCAGGCAGAAAAGATAGAGGGAGATACGGTTGCTTTCCAGTATGATCCAGCCCAACAAAACGATACCGAATCCGGACGCTCCCACCAAAGCAAGCAATAGATCGAAGGGTAGTTTGTTCAATCCAGCAAGAACCGGTTCTTCTTGACGAGGCTTTCTTCCTGCAACACAGCAGAGAAAGATCATTCCCGCAACGGTCAGCAGTAACGTTCCCGCTGTCGTCATGGGTAAAATCAAACGTAATCCGTAAAAAATATCAATGCAACGCTCGGTTAAATACAGATCTCCGCTTGTGACCGGATTGAAGGTGTCGTATCCTCCCGTAACGGTATAAAGAGGTGTTTTTCCGTTATAATGTGCGTCTTCTGTAAAGACGGAATCATAATAAGAATAATATTCTCCCAACCTGTTATATCCGGATTCGGACCATTCGTAATAATAGTAAGTATGGGTGTATTCGGTTTTGTCTTCGTTTGCGTTGGAGATTAGATTCTCCTCTCCCTTCCAAACGGTATAGCGGAAATTCGGATCGGTTGCTACGGCGTGATGATAATAAGCCCCGCGGAACGCCGTGAAACATTCGTCATAGATTTTTCGGGACAACAGTTCTTCTTTCAATCCGTCCTTGGGATAGTCGTAAAATTGATATACTTCAAACACTACCGTGAGAATTCCTCCGACAACGGAAAAGAGCAACAACACCGTCGTGAGAAGAAAAATCAGGGCTTTGAAGGGGATCGATCTGGCAAAGGTTTTCATTTTATTTCCCCCGTTCCAATTTGTACCCCTGTGCCCATACTACTTTCAGATAGCGGGGTTCCGCAGGGTTAATTTCAATCTTTTCCCGAAGATGGCGAATATGTACTGCAACGGTGGATTCCGCACCGAAGGGATCTTCGTTCCATACTTTCCGGTAGATTTCTTTCGGGGACATGACCTTACCCGGATTTTGCAAAAAGAGTTTTAGAATATCGTATTCGGTGGGAGTAAGAAAAATTTGCTTTCCGTCCACCGATACTTCTTTCGTCCGGTCGTTCAGTTCAATTCCACCGCAAATATAGGCGTCTTTTTGCTCCACCGTGCTGCCTAACACGGTATACCGCCGCAAATGAGACCGCACCCGGGCAATCAATTCCACGGGATTAAAGGGCTTTGTAATATAGTC
>JAZNDV010000024.1:0-3646 GCA_045588285.1 Eubacteriales bacterium | reverse complement strand
AAGAATAACGGAGGTGAATGCAGATGCCCAATATCAAATCTGCCAAGAAACGTGTTTTGGTGAATCAGACGAAGAACCTGCAGAACAAAATGCAGAAGTCCGCGTTCCGCACCCAGCTGAAAGCTCTCGAAGCGGAGAAATCCCCGGAAAACCTTCAGAAGGCTTATTCCTTGGTTGACAAGGCTGCCGCGAAGGGTCTGATCCATGCGAACTGCGCTGCTCGCAAAAAGTCCCGTCTGGCTGCTGAATTCGCCGCCGAATAATCAAACCGTTTATCAGACCCTGCTTCCGTCCGAGGCAGGGTTTTGTATTACGTAGGAGAAACGACTATGACCGAATCCATAGCCAACTGGATGAACGAAGCGCTGTCCGGTTTTTTACCCCCGGAGCTGATCGTATTTATCGTTTCCATGATTCCGATTTTGGAATTGCGGGGAGGCATGATCATTGCAAGCCTGTACGGATTCAATTTGTTCAAAGCCTTTGCGATCTGTATCGTGGGGAATTTGATCCCCATTCCCTTCATTTTATGGTTGATTACTCCCATTTTCACCTGGATGAAGGGACGCAAAATTTTCCGCCCCATGGTAGAAAAACTGGAATCGAAAGCCACCGGCAAAAAGAGTGAGAAGATCCGCAAGGCTTCCTTTTGGGGGTTGTTGATCTTTGTCGGCGTTCCCTTGCCCGGAACCGGCGCGTGGACGGGTTCGTTGATCGCAGCTCTGTTGAATCTGGATAAAAAACAGTCTTGGCTCGCCGCAGTCCTCGGCGTTGTGATGGCGTCGATCATTATGGCAGTTATTTCTTATGGAATTCCGGCACTGATCGATCTGTTTGTTTCATAAAAGAGAAAAAGCCGTAGAATCTTCGTTGATTCTACGGCTTAATCGTTGACATTGATTTCTTTATGTGGTATAATAAAGTTACCCTTGTAGTAGAATATAAAGATGTTATTCAGGTTTGATTTGAAGAGGAGGAACTTATGAGACTTTGTGTATACGGTGCCGCGTCGACCACCATTGACCGGGAATATGTGGAAAAGACGGAAGTTTTGGGTTCTGCGATGGTTTCCCGGGGACATTCCTTGGTTTTCGGCGGCGGAGGAAACGGATTGATGGGCGCTGTTGCCCGGGGCGTTCGCGCCAAAGGGGGAACGATTCTCGGCGTGATCCCCGAATTCTTTCGGGAAGAAGGGGTGGAAGCCCTTTGCGATTTCTGTGACGAATTGGTCTTTACCGAAACCATGCGGGAACGGAAACAGATCATGGAGGACAACGCCGACGGATTTATCGTCGTTCCCGGCGGAATCGGTACCTTTGAGGAGTTTTATGAAATTTTGACCCTCAAACAACTGTGCCGCCATCAAAAACCTATCGCTGTTTATAATATTAATGGATATTACGATGAAATGATTCTGTTTATCCGGAAAGCCATTGAACAACAGTTTATCCGGGAAAATTGCATGGATCTGTTCTATGTCACGGAAGATCTGGACGATCTGTTCCGGTATCTGGAAGCCCCCGCCGTACAGATGCACACGGTAAAAGAACTGAAAGACGGTTGATCGATTTTAAAAAAATGCCGAGTGAGAGTTTTCTCGCTCGGCATTTTTTCAATTCCAAGGGGTGATGCGAAGATATTCGGGGATTAGGTTTCGGGTCAGTTTCTCCAAATCCAGTTTTGCTTCTTCTTCTAAAACTTCTTCCAAATAGGGGTTGGTCTTGGGGTGCTTGGGCGTGAAGACGGTACAACAATCCTCATAGGGAAGAATAGACGTTTCAAAGGTGTCGATCGCTCGTGCAATATCCACGATCTCCTGCTTGTCCGTTCCGATAAAGGGACGGAATACGGGAAGATCCGCGGCGTTGTCGGTGCATTGTATGGCACCCAAGGTTTGGGACGCCACCTGCCCCAAGCTTTCCCCGGTGATGATACAGCGGGCGTTCTTTTCTTTTGCAAGATTGCAGGCGATCTTCAGCATGACCCGGCGCATGATGACGGTAAACAGGTCTTCTTTACAAGTATCCCGGATCGCTTCTTGAATCTCGGTAAAGGGGACGATCCAAAGGTCTACGGGGCCGGTGTAAACGCTCATTTTTTTTGCCAGCGTCAGCACCTTTTCTTTGGCGCGTTCGCTGGTATAGGGGGGAGATTCAAAGTGTACGGCAGAAATTTTCAACCCCCGTTTTGCCATCACGTATCCTGCCGCCGGGCTGTCGATTCCTCCGGACAGCATCAACATTCCGTGTCCTCCCGTTCCCGCAGGCAAGCCGCCGGCGGCTTTCTCCGGATCGGTATGGATATAGGCGTTTCCGTCCCGGATCTCCACCGAAACGATGACGTCAGGGTCGTGTACGTCCACCGTCAGATGGGGAAATTCGTTCAACAGATATTCACCCATGAGCATACAGATCTCCGGGGTCTTCATGGGATATTTTTTGTCCGAACGGCGGGCGTCCACCTTAAAGGTCTTTGCCCGCATCAGCGCCGGAGCCACGTATTCGGCGGTTTGTTTTTTCAGCGTTTCCCAATGGTAACTGCCCCGATACGCCCGGGTCAGATTCATGATCCCAAATACTTTTTTTAGGGCGGTTTGTGCTTTGTCTACGTCCGGATCTTCGTCCTCAAATTCCACAAAAATAGTAGACTGGCTTTCCCGGACGGCGGTTTTTCCGCACCCCCGAAGGGCAGTTTTTACGTTTTTGACCAAAAGATCTTCCAGTCGGCGGCGATTCAGTCCTTTCAAAACGACCTCGCCCAATTTTAACAGTATGACTTCTTCGTACATATTCATATCCTTTCAGCGGACGGTTGAAATTTCCTTCAGAGCATCGGCAAGGGCTTGCAAAACGAAAGGAACTTCTTCTTCACAGTTCTCTGACGAAAAAGAAAAACGCAGGGAAAACCGGCTCAGATCTTCTTTCCCAATGGCGGTCATGACCCTCGACGGCTTTTTTGCCGAACAGGCAGAACCGGTGGAAATATAAATTTGTTTTTCCGAGAGATAATTGAGGATATTTTCCCCTAAATATCCGGGGAACGCCGCGTTGAGAAGGTAGGGAGACGCGTCGTTGGGGGAATTGATCTCCGCCCCCAATTCCAATAATCCTTCCCGCATCTTCCGGTTAACGGCTTCGATTTTTTTCCGGGTTTCTTCTTTTTGTGTCTGCATGATGTTGCAAGCGACCCCCCAGCCTGCGATGGCGGGAACGTTATGGGTTCCGGAAAAGAGATTTTTTTCCTGCCCGCCCCCCAAAACGGTGGGTTTGATTCGCAATCCTTTTCGGACGTACAACGCCCCGACTCCCTTGGGGGCATGGACTTTGTGCCCCGCAAAGGACGCCATGTCGATCATGGAATAACGGAAATCTTCCTTCAAAAAACCTTGCACAGCATCAGAATGAAAGGGGGCGTCGATGCCGCTTCGTTTCAGCAGAGTTGCCATTTCTTTCAACGGAGTGACCGCACCGGTCTCATTGTTTACCTGCATACAGGTGACGAGGACGGTGACGGGAGACAAGGCTTGCCGAAAGGAATCTACGGTAATTTTTCCCTGCTCCGGCTTCAGGCGAACGATTTCAAAGGTCTTTTCCAGATCTTTCAGCACTTCTTCCACCGCAGGGTGTTCAAAGGCGGTGGAGATGAT
>JAZNDV010000023.1:0-1622 GCA_045588285.1 Eubacteriales bacterium | reverse complement strand
GAGTGAAAATATGCAGAAAATTTTTAACGAGATCAACGATTTGAAGCAGAGTATTTCGGCTCTGAAGGAGGAACTTTGAGCCATCTTTTGATCTGCGCCCTGGATTCGGAGGCGCAAGGCTTCCGCTCTATGCTCAAAGATCGTACCGATGAGACGGTGGGCAATCTCGTTTTTTCTTCCGGTCTTCTCTGCGGACAGCCTGTTACCGTGGTGAAATGCGGCGTGGGGAAGGTCAACGCTGCCCTTTGTACCCAAACCGCCATTCTCCGCTATTCTCCCAAAGCGATCATCAACGTGGGGGTTGCGGGCGGTGTGGAAAAAGGGATCGTGACCGGTCACGTAGTTATCGGAAGCGATACGATCCAATACGATTTTGATTTGACCGACATCGGAGAAGACGATGGGCTTATTGCTCCCTGTGATGAAAGTCTATCCCATGCCCTTATGACCGCCGCCCGTTCCGTTTTGCCGGCAGAACGGCTGTCTATGGGACGAATCGCTACCGGAGATCGGTTTGTGGGCGATTCTGCTACCGCTTCCCGAATTCGGGATCATTACCGCGCCCTCGCCTGCGAAATGGAAGGGGGTGCCGTGGCTCAGGTTTGTGCTGCGTCCGGAATTCCCTGCGGAGTTCTGCGGGCTATCTCCGATAACGCCAACGAGCAGTCTGAGGTGGATTTCCCTACTTTTCTGGCTTCTGCCGTCGCCGAGACCGAGAAAATTATCGTTGCTTATTTTGAGGGTTTGGTATGACCAAAAACGTGAAACAGCCCCGTAAGGGGTTTTTGATCGGGGCAATGGTATTGTCCCTTTCCGGTTTTCTTTCCAAATTGTGCGGGGCGGTATTCAAGATCCCTCTGACAAACCTGGTGGGTCCGGAAGCCATGGGATATTTCGGTTCGGCGTATTCTATTTATAATTTTCTTCTTGCCTTGGCGACTGCCGGAATTCCAACGGGAATTTCCACTATGGTGGCGCGTTCCATCGCAACGAAAAAATATAAGGATATTTCTTCCGTTCTGAAAATTGCCGCGTCGATCTTTGTGGTTCTCGGGGCAACCCTCTCTGTTTTGGGCATTGTTTTTGCCCGCCCTCTGGCACGGTTGATGAATTCCGATGAGGCATATTACTGTGTTTTGGCAATCATGCCCGCGGTGTTCTTTATTTCTGCCGTTGCGGTGTTCCGTGGATTTTTTCAGGGACACAACAATATGGTTCCTACCGCCTGGTCCAACGTCATCGAGGCTACCTTCAAATTGGTTGCCGGGTACGGGATTGCTCTGATCCTTCACCTGCAAGGACTTCCTTCCCCCGTCGTCGTGGGGGGAGCCATGGCGGGAGTTACCTTGGGAACGGTGGTTTCTTCGGTCTTCATGCTGTTGCGATACCTTCTCCGAGGGAATTCTTATCGTTTATCTTCCGATTCTGCCGTTTTCGCGGAAGCTTCTACACCCCGAAACGTCTTGACCAAAGAATTTCTTTCCATTACCTTCCCCATTATGATCTCGTCGGTGACTTCCACTCTGATGAGTGCCGTGGATTCTTTTTTCGTCGTCAACCGAATGAAGATGTACCTCGATATTTCCCAAGCCAACGTCCGTTGGGGTTGTTACGGCAGTATG
>JAZNDV010000022.1:0-5895 GCA_045588285.1 Eubacteriales bacterium | reverse complement strand
CGGAACGCAAGGTTTTTTCATTTTTTTAATAAAAAAGAAGCAAATAATTCACAAAGACAGCATGATATCTTTGAATCCTCCCCGAAAATTTACGGAAAATGTGTGAAATCATCTGCAAAGGCTTGCAATCGTTGAAAAAATCGTGTATAATATTTATTTGTAGAAGTATGTAACGGAGGCCGCTATGGATTGGATAATCGTAGGTCTTGGAAATCCCGGAAAAAAATATGAATTCACCCGGCATAACGTAGGCTGGTTAGTATTGGACGCCTTCGCGGAAGAAACAGGAGCAAAAATCAACCGGATCCGATTTCGTGCCCTATGCGGAGAGTGTTTCATCGACGGAAAAAAGGTTCTTATAATGAAGCCCCAAACCTTTATGAATCTTTCTGGGGAAGCTGTCGCGGAAGCCTGCAATTATTATAATGTTCCGGCAGAACGGGTTATCGTCGTATGTGACGACGTAGCTCTCCCCTTCAACCGGATTCGAATTCGCACCAAAGGAAGCGGCGGCGGACACAACGGATTAAAAAATATCATCTCCCAGATGGGTAGTGACCTATTTCCCCGGATACGCATCGGGGTTTCCGACCGTGCTGACCCATCAACAGACTTAGCCGATTGGGTACTGGGATCCTTCTCCGGAACGGAAAAGAAGAATCTTTCAGAACGATATAAAGATACAAACGCAATCTTGAAACTCATTGTCAACGGACAGATTAACGACGCCATGAGCCAATACAACGGAGATCCGAAATGAACGAACTGATCGGGAAGTTGACGTTGCTTCCGGAATACAGTGCGCTGGAGCAGGCTGCAATAAAAAAACATACCAGCGCCATTTTCGGTGTCGATACCCAAAAACCGTATTTTGCATATCTGTTACAGCGCCGGTTAGGAAAACGGGCGTTTATTGTCGTCCCCGACGAACGGACGGCGCGATCTGTGATCCGCACTTTGGACGCCCTGGGAGACCCGTCGCTTTATTTCCCGGCGAAGGATTACACTTTCCGGGATATGGAAGGCGTTTCCCGTTTTGAAGAAAACCAAAGAATTGACGTTATCTCAAAGATCCGTAAAGGGAATTTTCAAAATATCGTAATTCCTGCTGAGGCACTCTGCACTCTTACGCTTCCCCCTTCCGATTGCAGAGAAACCGTTTTAACTGTGGGAGAGATCTTCGATTATGATTCTTTACCCGCAATTTTGACCGAATACGGGTATGAAAGTTATCCGAAGGTGGAAGGTCCAGGGCAATTCTCGATTCGTGGAGAAATCGTTGATATTTTTCCGGCAACGGAAGAGCAACCCTACCGCATCGAATTTTTCGATCAAGCCATAGACACGATCTCACTTTTTGACGCATCGTCGCAGCGAAGAACTGAAATAAAAGACATTCTCCGTCTCACACCTGCAAAAGAGTATAACCAAAGAGTTTTAGATGTGCTGAAAGAAGAACTTCCCAAGCTGCCTCAAACACCGAGCGTACGGAAAGATGAAGACCTTTTGGAACAGGGCATCTTACCCCGTCACGACCGCTATTTGCCGTTCTTTTATTCGGGCAGAACCAATATTTTAGATTATCGTACGTCGGAAGACCTTCTGTTTATCTTTGGCTATAAACAAGTTTTGGAAACGATAAAAGCATTTGCATTCCGAACGGAAGAAAATATCAAACAACTGGCAGAAGAAGGATTTTGCTTCGTTGATCAACCCTATTTCTTTTCCGAAAATGAAATTTTGGAACGGTTAAATTCTGCGTTAGTCTTTGAAACACTGAGCTCTTCCCTGCCCGGATTACAATTGGATCGCATTTTTGAATTTAACGTATTCTCCACGTTTAATGCAAATTTGAAGACGTTACCGCAAGAAATCGAGCAATATCTTGCTTCGGATTATAAAGTTACCGTCGTTACCATTACGGAAGACCACCGCAGAGAATTGGCGAAAATATACGCAAAACGGAAGGTTACCGTCCGCTGTGATCTACTGCCGTACGGATTCGAGTTGCCGGAAGTAAAAGAAGTTGTGTTTTCTCTGCGCCAAAAGGGCGAAAAAAAGCAAAAACGAAAACCGCGTTTCGGGCGTGGAGAAAAAATAAAAGCTTTCTCGGATATTGAGCCGGGAGACCACGTGGTTCACGAAAACTACGGAGTTGGGATCTACGACGGAATTCACAAGATTGAAACCGACGGCATTACGAAAGATTTTATTAAAATTAAATTTGCAGGAACGGATACCCTCTACGTTCCTTGCGATAATCTTGATCTGATTTCAAAATACATCGGAGCAGGAGAAGAAGTCAAAGTAAAACTAAACAAACTCGGCGGTACGGATTGGCAAAAAACGAAGCAACGGGCAAAAAAAGCCGTCCGGGATCTTGCGGACAAGCTGGTTCTCCTGTACGGTCAGCGATTAAAGACCGAAGGGCACGCCTTTTCTCCGGATACCGATTGGCAAAAGAATTTCGAAGAAGATTTTGAGTTTGAAGAAACAGAAGATCAGCTCCGTTGTATCGAAGAAATCAAAAACGACATGGAGCGCCCCGTTCCCATGGACCGGCTTCTTTGCGGAGACGTTGGGTTCGGAAAAACGGAAGTGGCGTTGCGGGCGGTTTTCAAATGCGTAATGGATAGCAAGCAGGCAGCGATGCTGGCTCCGACCACAATTCTAGCCTACCAGCATTATACTACCATTAAAAACCGCTTCCGGGATTATCCCGTGCGAATTGAATTACTGTCCCGATTCCGCACAGCAAAACAGCAAGAAACGATCCTTAAGAAGTTAAAAATGGGCGAGATCGACGTTATCATCGGAACCCACCGGTTGGTTCAAAAAGACATCGGGTTCAAGGATTTAGGGTTAATCATCATTGACGAAGAGCAGCGGTTCGGTGTCAGCCATAAAGAATATCTGAAAGAAAAAGCGATCAACGCTGATATTCTTTCTCTTTCCGCAACGCCGATTCCCAGGACGTTGAATATGTCCATGAGCGGAATCAGGGACATTTCGGTCATCAATGAAGCCCCCCATAACCGATATCCTATCATGACCTACGTGACGGAATACAGTGAAGGACTGATCTGCGATGCAATTCGTAAAGAACTTTCCCGGGGAGGACAATGTTATTATCTTCACAACCGAATAAAAACCATCTACAAAACGGCGCAAATGATCGAGGAAAAAACCGGTGCCAGAGTCCGCGTTGCCCATGGGAAAATGTCTCAGGAAGAACTATCGGGAGTATGGCAGGAACTGGTGGACGGTGATATCGACGTTTTGGTATGCACGACGATCATTGAAACCGGGGTGGACGTTCCAAACTGCAATACCCTTATTATCGAAGATGCAGATCAGCTGGGATTAGCTCAGTTGCATCAAATTCGAGGACGGGTTGGAAGAACCGATCGGCGGGCATACGCCTATTTCACCTTCCGAAAAGGAAAAGTATTGTCAAGCGATTCTTACAAGAGACTCACCACGATCAAAGAATTTACCGAATTCGGTTCGGGACTGAAGATTGCCATGAGGGATCTGGAGATCCGAGGAGCGGGAGACGTACTCGGAGCAGAACAAAGCGGACATTTGGTCACAGTAGGCTTCGACATGTATATGAAACTACTGGAAGAGGCGGTTAAAGAACAGCGGGGCGAAACAGTGATCAAAAAGGATTGTACCGTAGAAATGAGGTTAGACGCCTATATCCCCGATTCCTATATCCGTGATCCGGAAAGCCGAATCGAAGTATATAAATTGATCTCCGGAATCTGCTGTGCCGAAGACGAATCCGACGTAACCGACGAACTGATCGACCGATTCGGTGAGCCTCCCAAGCCGGTACAAAATCTTTTGATGATTGCTCGAATTCGTTACAAGGCGGTAGCATTAGGAATCACGAAAATATCGGAATTCCCCAAAGGATTTTTAATTTATCCCGAGACGGTTGATCCCCGGATTGTGGCAGGTCTTGCCGCAATCTATCGCCGAAATTTCCTGTTTTCTGCTGCAAATCCACCCTATATCACCTTAAAATGCGAAAATAAAGCAAAAGATATAGAACAATTTTTAGGAAACTTCGCAGAAATTGTAGACAAAATAGAAGAAATATGATATTCTATTGGAAGAAATCTTCAAGGAGTGAACAATAATTATGAAGAAAAAACTCATTTCCTCTTTCCTGTTGACCATCCTTTTAGTCTCTACGGTTCTGACCGGGTGCTCTAAACCCGTCATGACCGCAAAGGGAGAAGATCGAAAAGCCGGATATTACAGTTTTTACGTTCATTGGCAGAGAGACTATTACAAAGAACTTTTGAAGGGCTATGATTATGATATTTCTGCGGTAATGGACAGTTACTACACCGAAACGGAAACAGTCCGGGACAGTATCATCTCCACAGCAAAATCCCAATATCTTACTTTTGTGGTAGTGAGCGATAAATTTGAAGAACTGGGGCTTTCTTTGACCGAAGAGCAACAAGCAGAAATTGAAAAACAATACAACGAAGAATGGATCAAGGTTTACGGAGAAGCGGGAATGAAGAATATTCTAAAAACCTTGAAGCTGAAACAGGACGAATTCTTAAACCTGCTCGCTGTCGATTACAAAAGTGAAGCAATTTTGGAATATTATTACGGCGAAAGCGGGATTACTCCCATTACGGAATCGGATAAAAAGGATTATTACAACGACAATTATTACCGTTTCAAATACATTCTGTTCACCACGGTAGGTGAAGACGATAAGAAACTCCCGATCGACGAGCTGACAAACAAACGAAATTTGGCGCAAAATCTGTGTATGCAAGCCCAGAGCGGCGCTTCTTTCGAAGATCTCGTCTCAAAAAATTCCGAAGACTACATCACGATTACCGATGAGATGTCCGAAGATGACAAAGCTTCCGCGGAGAAGAGCAACAAAGATGCAGTTACGGTTGGATTGATTTGCGATTCGGACGGAATCTTCAACCAGACACTTTATAATTATTACGACATCTGCGTGAATCAAACCATTGTCAATCAATTAGATTCCATGAACGTCGGTGACGTTTCCGTGGTTGAGATCGACAATTCCATCTGGGTTGTCAAAAAGTATGATCTAAACGAAGACCCCAATTATTTTGAAGCCCGGAAAGAAGCGATTTTTCAGAAAATGTACGCCGACGATTTCGGTAGTAAATACACCCTATGGCTTGCAGAATTAGACTATGCTTTCAATGATGAAGTAATCGAAGAACTGGATCCCGCAAAATTTACCGATCTGTTCTCCGAAGTTTACAACCTGGAAGAAAAATGATAAACAATAATTGAAATAGAAAAAAGACCGGTATTCCGGTCTTTTTTTATAATCATCAATTAGTATAAAATGTAGTCAACAGGGCATTACGACTTCTGTAATTCTTCCTTATGAGACTGAAGAGTATACAATTGGTAGTAGCGGCCCTTTTGGTGCAGCAATTCCTGATGGGTTCCATGTTCGACGATTTCACCGTTGGAAAGAAGAATAATATTATCTGCCTTTTGGATTGTGGAAAGACGGTGGGCAACGATGAGCATAGTTCCGATAGACATCATCTTTTCCAAAGAATTCTGGATCAAAAGTTCTGTTTCCGTATCAATATTTGCCGTGGCTTCATCTAAAATCATCACCGAAGGTTTATGAATGACAGTACGGGCAAAGGATAACAATTGACGCTGACCTGCAGAAAAGTTATTTCCCCGTTCCCGAACCACCTCATCAAGGCCACCGTCTAGTTTGTTGATAAAAGAATCGGCATTGACGTAGCGACAAGCTTCCAAAACTTCTTCGTCGGTAAAAGAATCTTCCCGGAGAACGATATTACTTCGGATCGTTCCGGAAAACAGAAACACGTCTTGCAGCATCTGTCCGAAATG
>JAZNDV010000021.1:0-6408 GCA_045588285.1 Eubacteriales bacterium | reverse complement strand
TGATTGCAGTACGATCCACCACGTCCGTCCGGGATAAAACGACCCGGTTCCGTTCCGGATCCAATTGGGATACGTAAACCGGCGTCCCAAGGGCAATGCCGAGGTTTTTCCGCTGACCTACCGTATAGCGGATCAATCCCTTGTGCTTCCCTACGGCTTTGTCCTCGTCTTTCAGCCAGAAATCCCCTTCCGGGAAAGCCCCCAAACGCCGTTCGATAAAATCAACGTAGGACTCGCCTTTGATAAAGCAAATGTCCTGGCTGTCCGGTTTCTGGAATACCGGAAGATTCCATTTTTCTGCCAGGACTCTGTTTTCTTCCTTTTTCGTATTCCCAAGAGGGAAAAGAATCCGAGCTAATTGCTCTTGTTCCAACCGATATAGCATGTAAGATTGGTCTTTGTCCCCGACCGCCTTGACACAATACCGCCCCGTGGCTTCTTCTTTTGCGATTTCCGCGTAATGACCGGTGGCGATCTTATCAATGCCCAATTGGTCTGCCTTGTCGCACAGGGCTTTGAATTTTACGGCAGGGTTGCAGACGATACATGGGTTTGGAGTTCTTGCGTGTGCGTAATTGTCCAGAAAGTCGGCAACGACGATTTCCTCGAACCGGTCGCGCAGATCTGCGGTATGCAGATCTATTTTGAGGTGATCCGCCACCTTCTGCGCATCGGCCAGTCCCGACCGATCGGTATCGTGCATAATGCAGTACAGACCGGTTACGGAATACCCCTCTCGTTGCAAAACAGCGGCGGTCAACGCACTGTCAACACCGCCGCTTAATCCGACTAAAACCGTCTTTCTCATTCTCCGCAATGGTCACAGCAACTGCAAGAGCCTTCGCAGTGAGGCTCTTTGATGCCGTAATCTTCAGGGTTTTCCCCTTTTTTTACCAAATAATCGGAAATGGCAGCCTGTACTGCTTCTTCCGCCAATACGGAGCAATGAATTTTTACCGGGGGGAGTCCGTCTAACGCTTCAATGACGGCTTTGTTCGTCATTTGCAGAGCCTCTTTAATGGATTTCCCTTTGATCAGTTCCGTTGCCATGGAAGAGGTTGCCACGGCGGCACCGCAACCGAAGGTCTTGAATTTCACGTCAGTGATAATATCGTGGTCTACCTTCAGATAGATTTTCATAATATCCCCGCACTTGGGGTTGCCCACTTCCCCGATTCCGTCTGCGTCGGGAATTTCCCCTACGTTCCGGGGGTTGGAGAAGTGATCCATCACTTTTGCATTGTAGATCATAGTAATTCCTTTCGGGTCAATTTTCGTCTTTCATTGCTTCTTCCCAAAGGGGAGACATTTCCCGGAGCCGTTGTACGATTTTTGGGAAAACGTCCAAAATATAATCAATTTCTTCTACCGTATTATCGGCACAGAAACTGAACCGCACCGAGCCGTGGGCAATCTCGTGGGGAAGCCCGATGGCTAACAGTACGTGGGAAGGATCCAGATCTCCCGAGGCACAAGCCGAGCCGGAGGTTGCACAAATCCCGTTCATATCCAACAGCAGAAGCATCGATTCCCCTTCGATGTGTTTTACCGAAACGTTTACCGTTCCCGGTAACCGGTTGTGGGAAGGAGTGTTGATCTTGCATTTTGGAATGGTTTTCAGAATTCCGTCGATCAACCGATCCCGCAAAAAAGCCACGTGAACCATATCATTTTCCAGATTTACCGTCGCCTTTTCAATGGCTGCACCAAGTCCGAGGATTCCGGCAATGTTTTCCGTTCCCGGTCTGCGCCCCCGTTCCTGTCCGCCGCCATAGGTGAGATTGTCAGGCAATACGCCGCGTCGGACGTACAATGCGCCTACTCCCTTGGGAGCGTGGAATTTGTGTCCCGACAGGCTCAACAGATCCACTCCCATTTTTTGTACGTCTACGGGGATATGACCTACTGCCTGAACGGCATCGGTGTGGAAGAAGATTCCGCGGGCTTTTGCTATTGCGGAAATTTCTTCGATGGGTTGAATGGAACCGATTTCGTTGTTTGCGGTCATGACCGTAATCAGTACGGTATCGGGACGAAGGGCTGCTTCCACCTGTCCCGGGGTGATAAATCCTTCCTCGTCGACGGGAAGATAGGTCACCTCAAACCCTTCTTTTTCCAATGCTTTCAAACATTCGAAAACAGCGTGGTGTTCAATATTGGTGGTGATGATATGCTTGCCTTTTTTCGCAGCGTAGCGCGTTGCGATTCCCCGGATCGCCCAGTTATCCGCTTCCGTTCCGCAGGAAGTGAAATAGATCTCGTTGGGCCTGCAGTTGATGGCTTTCGCCACCTGCTCCCGGGCTTTATCCAACGCCTCTTTGGCTTCCCTTCCTTTGGAATAGATGGTGCTGGGGTTCCCGTACAGTTCCCCAAAAGCAGGCATCATAGCCTGAACAACGTCGGGGTCAATCCGGGTGGTTGCTGCATTATCGGCGTATACGAACATTGTTTCAGCCTTTCTGAAAATTAAAGAATGATTTCCCCTTCAACAACACCCTTCATTGCGGCAGCGTTGGCTTCATCGGTGTCGATGTGCATAGCAGGGGCGTAGGTGGGATTCACACGGCAGATCACGTCGCCGAAGGTCAGAGACCGTCCGTCGGTCTCCACTTTGACGGAAACGATCTGCTTGTCTTGAACGCCGAACTCTTCGGCAACTTCAGGAGTGAGGTGGATATGACGTTTTGCTACGATAACGCCTTCCTTCAGTTCCACTTCGCCGCAAGGTCCGACCACGGTGCAGGGGGCGGAACCGGCGATGTCTCCCGATTCACGAATGGGAGCAACGACCCCCAAAGTACGGGCATCGGTGAAAGAAACTTCCACCTGAGTTTCTTTGCGTTCGGGTCCGAGAATGGACATTTTCAGTTCACCCTTGGGGCCGCGGACGATGACTTTTTCTTCACAGGCAAACTGCCCGGGCTGAGAAAGATCCTTTTTATTGGTCAGTTTATGATCCGCTCCGAAGAGAACTGCCAGATCGGCGGCAGAAACGTGGATATGTCTTGCAGAGGTTTCAACGATTACTTTTTTCATGGTAAGTATGTCCTTTCTTGATATGAGAATGATAATTGTTTTCCAACGTATTATTATAACGGATTATTCTGAAAAAACATAGATTATTTTGTGAATATTTTGTGATATATCATTGAATCCCCAACATTTCTTTCAGTTTTTCTTCATCGATGACGGGAACTCCCAGGCTTTGTGCCTTGGTTAATTTTGATCCGGCTTCGTCTCCGGCAACTACGTAACTGGTCTTTTTCGATACCGAACCGGAGACCTTGCCCCCTTCTTTTTCGATCAAAGCGGCAGCTTGATCCCTTTTGTACGTGGGGAGCGTTCCGGTCAGAACGAAGGTCAACCCCTCTAATTTTGATCCGGATTCTTCGGTATCGTCTTCAAAATTCAACCCTGCCTGCCGTAAATGCTCGATATATTGCAGATTTTTCGGATTGTCGAAATATTCCCGGATATAGCGGGCAGTTACCGGACCTACGTCTTCGGTCACGCATAATTCTTCTTCCGTTGCCTTGGCAAGATTGTCCAAAGTGCGGAATTTTTTTGCTAAAACTTTGCCCGCTTTCTGACCCACTTGACGGATCCCTAAGGCATAGATCAGCCGATCCAATCCCCGGTTCCGGCTTTCTTCCACCGACCGAAGCAAATTATCTGCAGATTTCTCTCCGAACCGTTCCATTTGAGCGATGGCGTTCCGATCCAAACGGTACAGATCCGCCGCAGAAGAGATCAGCCCCTTTTCCACGAAGATTTCTACAATGGACGTTCCCATTCCGTCAATATCCATGGCGTCTCGGGAAACGAAATGTATGATGTTTTTCGTTAATTGTGCCGGGCATTCACTGTTGTCGCACCGGGTAACGGGTCCTTCCGTCACAAGTCCGCTTCCGCAGACCGGACAAACGGTGGGCATCTGAAATTCCGCCGTATTTTCCGGACGCTTTTCCGGTATGGAACGAACGATCTCCGGAATGATATCTCCTGCCTTGTGTACGACGATGGTATCTCCGATGCGAACGTCTTTTTCCGCAATCATATCTTTGTTGTGCAGCGTCGCCTTTTCCACCGTGGAGCCGGCAAGCAATACAGGATCGAAAATTGCCAGAGGTGTTAACACGCCGGTTCTTCCTACGTTGATGCGGATTTCTCTCAAAATCGTTTCTTTTTCTTCCGGGGGATATTTGAAAGCGATCGCCCATTTCGGGAACTTGGAGGTCGAGCCGATCCGCGAGCGCATGGAAAGATCGTCTACTTTGATGACTGCCCCGTCAATGTCAAAGGGCAGGGAAGACCGCATTCCCCCCAACGCCTGAACTTCTGCCCACGCATCGTCGATATTGTCAAAGATCTTATGCTTCGGACTGACCGGAAAACCGTATTCTTTCAAGGCTTCCAACGTCTCTTTGTGGGAAGAAAATTCCCGTCCTTCACACAATTGCAGGTTGAAGACGAACAAACTCAGATGCCGACTCGCCGTTATTTTGCTGTCCAACTGCCTTAAAGATCCAGCCGCCGCATTTCGGGGATTTGCAAATAACGCTTCTCCGTTTTCCTCCCGGCGCAGATTCAGCTCCGCAAAGGTTTTTTTCGGCATATAGACTTCTCCCCGGACGATCAACCGGTGAGGTGCGTTTTTAATGGATAAAGGAAGGGCTTTCACGGTTTTTAGGTTTTCCGTAATATCTTCGCCGGTGATCCCGTCGCCCCGGGTCGCTCCCCGAAGGAAACTTCCGTCCGCGTACTCCGCTTCCACCGAAAGTCCGTCGATCTTCAATTCTACTACGTATTTAGCTTCGGGAAACTGTTCTTTGATCCTCTTGTCAAATTCCCGGATCTCTTCTTCGGAAAATGCGTCCTGCAAACTTTCCATGGCGACTTCGTGGCGTACCGACCGGAATTGTTCCAGCACAGCGCCTCCCACCCGGACGGTAGGGGAATCGGAACGGCGGAATTGAGGATACTGTTCTTCCAGTTCTTTCAGTTCCCGCAACAGCATATCGTATTCGTAGTCGCTGACCACCGGGGCGTCTTCCACGTAATATTTTCGGGAATAATAGTTCAGCCGATCGGTCAACTCGTTGATTTTTGACTGCATTTAACTGCCCTCCAAAGGATTTTTTTCAACGGTTCTCTTTTATTATAACCCAATCATGTGTTTTTTGTGTGAAAATTCGGAAATATTTTGTAAATTTTCTTTATAACTCTTGAAAATCCGGAAAAAATATGTTATACTGCATTGGAATATTGTAAAATTACGATCTTGCGCAGATCTTTTCCGATCGCGAAGAGAAAAAGAAAGGTGAATTTTATGACCAACAACAAAGCGGTCCTTCAATGGATCGACGAAGTGAAGGCCCTTGTCAATCCCGACAGCGTCGTTTGGATCGACGGCAGCAAGGAACAGACCGAAGCCCTCCGTGCCGAAGCTTGTTCTACCGGCGAATTGACGAAGCTGGATCAGGAAAAACTTCCCAACTGTTATCTGCACCGTACCGCCGTTAACGACGTTGCCCGTGTGGAAAACCGTACCTTCATCTGCACTTCCAAGAAGGAAGACGCCGGTGCAACCAATAACTGGTGCGATCCTCAGGAAATGTATGCGAAACTCAACGCCCTGTACAAAGATTCTTATAAAGGCAGAACCATGTACGTTATTCCTTATTCTATGTCTGTCGTCGGTTCTCCCTTCGCCAAGATCGGGATCGAATTGACCGATTCTATCTACGTCGTCCTCAATATGCTTATCATGACCCGTGCCGGCAAGGAAGTAATCGACGCGCTCGGCGATTCTCCCGACTTTATCAAAGGTCTGCACGCCCGTAAAGATATTGATGAAGAAAACCGTTATATCGTTCACTTCCCCGAAGATAATACCATCATGTCCGTCAACTCCGGTTACGGCGGAAACGTTCTTCTCGGTAAGAAATGCTTCGCTCTGCGTATTGCTTCTTATTTGGCTCATAACGAAGGCTGGCTCGCGGAACATATGCTGATTCTGGGAATCGAAAATCCCCAGGGTGAGATCCGCTATATTTCCGCCGCATTCCCCTCTGCCTGCGGGAAGACCAACCTGGCAATGCTTATTCCTCCCGCTTTGTACCGCGAAAAGGGTTACAAAGTGTGGTGTGTCGGTGACGATATCGCTTGGCTCCGCGTCGGTCCCGACGGCCGCCTGTGGGCTGTCAACCCCGAAAACGGTTTCTTCGGCGTTGCTCCCGGCACCAACCTGAAGTCCAATCCCAACGCTCTTTACACCACGATGCGTGACACCATCTTCACCAACGTTGTTCTGAATAAGGATACCAACACCGTTTGGTGGGAAGGTCTCGATAAGAATCCTCCGAAGAACGCCCTCGACTGGAAGGGAAATCCCTGGAACGGCGAAAC
>JAZNDV010000020.1:0-8312 GCA_045588285.1 Eubacteriales bacterium | reverse complement strand
CCGATGCGGCAAAATCTCCCAAGGTAATAGATTTTTCCACGCTGATCTTGTAAACCAACAAAAGCATGACTCCAACATCAAAGAACGTTGACGTAACCAGACTTCGGAGTAATCCCACCGAAAAGAAGCGAAGCGCATGCTTTCGGTGAATTGAGTTCGCTTCCGACGTTGCTTCTTCTTGCTTCTGCAAAAGAAGATCCTTTGCATCGCTTGTCCGGATCTCTTTTGCGTATTCGGCAAGATAAAAGACACGATTTATGTAACTTGTCTTGCGTTGCACGGGACGGAGTTCTTCTTCTTTCCGAAAAGCAATTTTTGTTTGCCAAACACGAATCGCAACGGAAATTGCAACCGTTCCGCAGATTACTAAAACAATCAAGGGATCTACGGTAGACAAAACTCCTACAATCACGACGGACGCAACCACGCGGTTGATAACTTTTCCAAATTCCTTCGCAACGGCTAAGGCTCGCTTATCGGATTCCCGAACAGCCCAAACGAAATCGTTATAAAATTCAGGATTATCGTAATTTGCAAGATCCATCGTCATAGCTTTTTCGAACAAGGACTGCTGCATTCGTTGATATAACACCTGCTGAATTCTCGGTTCCGTCAGTTTCCAGTACCATTCGTGAAACACATATGCCAACGCAAGAAAAAGAGCCATACTGCCTACGAGGATCAGGATATGAGAAAACGGTTGTTCCGTCTCAATCATATCGAACAGAATCTTCAAAAAGAGAGCTCCCGTAAACGAATGAATACAGCCCCAAACCAGACCCTCCGCAATCGTCGCATAAAAAAAACCGGGAGCACAGCGGTAAACCCATTTCAGCATAAACCACGTATTTTTCCAAGTTTTCATTGCTCTGCCTCCAATTTCCGATAATTCTCTGCTTGCTTATGCCACATGTTTGCATAAATTTCTTCGAGAGCGAGCAAGTCTTTATGTGTCCCCGACTCTCGGATGCACCCTTGATCGAAGACGTAAATCTTGTCTGCGTATTGCGTTGCGGAAAGTCGATGGGAAATAAACAAGACTGTCTTTTCTTTGCTTTCTCTCAAAACTGTTTCAAAGATTTTTGATTCTGCTATCGGGTCGATGGCGGAAGAAGGTTCATCCATGACCAGAATCGGTGCGGAATTCATCAAAGCACGGACGATGGCAATTTTCTGTTGTTCGCCCGTAGACAAAACCAATCCCTTGGGATTGAATTCCCGCGTCATATCGCTGTCTAAGCCCTCTGAACCCGAAATCTTGTCCCACAACCCAAACTCGCGCAACAGATTCTCGGCCCGCAGTAGTTCTTCCGACGACGGATCCCGAAACAGCAAATTTTCTTTTACGGAAAATGCAAACAGTTTATAATCTTGAAGCACGGCGGAAAACAAACCGCGATATTCTACAGGGTCCAGATCTTTCAATGGGAATCCGTTATAATTGATTTGGCCGGAAGAGGGATCGTATAACCGCATCAACAGTTTCAGAAAAGTAGTTTTTCCTGCCCCGTTCAGTCCGACGAGAGCAACCTTTTCCCCTGCACGCAACGTGAAATTCACCTGAGACAAAGCATCTGTCGATTGGTTCGGATAACAGAACGTTACGTCCCGAAAAGACAGGGATTCAAAGCTCGGAACAACCTGTTTTCCCTCTCGTTCAGACAACGCTGAAGGCGCATCAAAAAACTGTTTCAGGTCTTCTATATACAAGGCGTGTTTTTGAATAGAAAGATATAAATTAACTAAACCCCTCAGAGAAGATGAAACCGAATTGATTGAATTAACGATTACCACGCAATCCCCCAGAAGCATCGTTTTCCTGATTACGGTTTTCCACGCTGCGTATACAATTACTCCGAGATATACCACGATATCATTGGTTGCTTGAAGCACGTAATCAAAAAGCGCAATTTTGAATCCGTATTTTTTTACAGTCCGTTTCAGTCCCTTTATTGCTTCGTAAAAACGAACAAAAACAACCTTGTTGATATTCGTCATACGCAGCTCTTTTGCGTAATCCTGAAGATAGAAAACTCGTCTGGAGTAATCCCGCTGCCGAGAACCTTCCTTCATTTCCATTTGATAATCATAGTTAATCTTGTTTAATCGACGTCCGAAAATCAAACTTACAGCCGCCGGAAGAAGCGCAAAGACGATCAGAAGCGGATCAATCGTAAAAATAAGGAACGAAACGGTCGTCAACATGATCACACATTGCACAGCCTGAACCAGAACCCCGAGGATTTTTTCAGCACGCTGAGAAGCCTCTCCCGCCGCTTTTATGTATTTATCATAGAATTTGGGATCCTCAAAGCACGCATAGTCCACAGTTACAACTTTTTCAAAAATACTTCGCTGCATAAAATGGGTAATTTTTTGGTTGGAAACCGGAACAAAAGCAGAGTGGAACCAATTATCAAAAACACAAACCGCAACGTGAAACAAGAGGACACACAACATAAACAGAACGATCGTGCCAAAAGAGACTCCCTCCTGCAAACCGTTGATAATAAAACGAAGCAGATAAATATCAAAAATAAGATTTGTTGATGTTTTCAGAGACACATCAAGCAATTGAAGAGGAATTCGTCCCGGAGAAGCCAGACAAATCTGTCGCAGTAAAAACAGATTGTTTCTCAAAACTGATACTTTAGTTTTGTTTTTCACAGTTTTTCAAAACCTCCTCTCGATGATCGGAAAAGAATCGGATTTGGCGGAACGTACAATCTCCGTCTGAAGCATTCATAGTCCCGTGCAAACACGACGCGAGGGCCGGACAGCCCCTCCCACACACTTTTCGGAGAGGACAAGGAGTGCATCCGTAATCCGCAGTCCGACGTAGAGCTGCTGCCTTGCAGAGACAATCCAGCTTTCGGGAAAATTCCTCTACGTCAAAAGAAAGGGCGTTTGCTAAAGTGAAGTCGTCTCCGTAAAAGGTCTGACAGGGCTGTATAGCACCGTCGGTACGAATGCACATAGACAAATGCTCCGTATTCCACGCGGCAAAAGGACAGGTGTCGGTACAACCGGGCAAAAAAGAAGTTACTCCGTGACGTTGATTCAAACGACGAATCCGATCGTATGCCTTTGCCTTTTGATGAGGCGAAAGAGCTTTCCTTTCCCAATCGAGATCTCCGTTTCCGGAACGGTAGATATACGCAAATTCGGGGGTACAATTCAAAGAAAGAGCCAATTCAAAAAAGTCCTCAAGCTGGTCAATATTTTGTTGGGACAAGACGCATTTCAATCGGATGGGAATCTTTGGCGTATGAATCTTTTGAAGAAAGTTTACCGTCTTTTGAAAATTTCCAACCCCGCGGGTTCGTGCATTGGACGTTTCGTCCGATCCGTCCAGGCTGACCTGAAGAGTGAATTTCTTTTGATTGATCGCATTCAGAAAATCCTCACGGAGAATCGTTCCGTTGGTCACAATCCCGAATTCCAATTGAGGATACCGATCGGGGAACTCCAAAAACGCAGAAAACTCCGTATGTAAGGTTGGTTCTCCGCCGGAAAAAAGAACTCGCTTCAAGCCATAGGGCAAAAAGGTTTGAATTATATTCTCCACTTGTTTTGCAGACAACTCTTTTCGAATATGATTTAATCCCGATCGGTTATAGCAAGTCTTGCAGTTCAAATTGCATTGATTTGTAATTTCAAAATAGAGCGTTTCCGTTTTCATACCAACACCACAACCTCTTTTTGAACCATATCTGCTAAAAACTCTTCTACGTCACCACAAATCTCTTCCGGAGTTGCAGCGTATTCTTTGCAAAGAGTTTCCAACAGAAGCTCTATCGTTATGGGCTCGTTCAAGCAATCCAAAATAGAAATACCGACTTCGTCCAAAAGATGCGTATTTCCGGTTTTCGGGTCAAAGACTACCATTGAAGTTTCGTCGGTGAGGATAAAGGTAAATGCTTTGTTCTTTACGTACATAATGGTTACTTCCTTTCTTTTTAAGACCAGTGCTTGATATAATTGATATATTTTACTTTCTTTAATGAGATTTTCTTCGTAATGACAGCGTCGAAATTCTTTTCCGACCGTAGCAGAAAGAGCGGTTTTCCAATCGGGCCACAGCTCCGAAGGTCGCCCGTTTACAAGTGCAACCTTTCCAACCAGTTGCTCCTGTGTGAAATCCTCCACTCGAAAAGCGTTGTCCCCTTTGCAAAAATAGCGATCGTTCTTGATATAAAGAAGACGATGAATTAATAACGAACCTTCCTTATAATAAAAAACCAGAATATCTCCCGGACGATATTCTCCAAGACAGACCGTGACCACGTCTCCTGCGAAAAGAGTCGGCTCCATACTGAACCCCTCTACCGTAATGTTTGCCTGTCCTTTCAGGCGAATCAGATGCGGCAATAAATTATTTATATCCACGATGCAGTACCTCCTTAACGTAATTCATATCTGCATACCGAAGTTCTTTCGGCACGCCTTGCGCCAAACGAGAAATCATCTTCAGATGGTCCGCTGTCAAAGAATACTCCACGATTGGGGACGTTAACAGTCTGGAAAAGATCTCGTTTGTCGGTAAATCAACCACAGCGTTTTCTCCTTCGGTCCGTTGCAAGAAAAAAATCTGCTTCAGCGGAACAGGTTCTTCTTCGCACCGTAGAGGAGTAAAAGTCCACCGCTCAAACCCCGGATCCTGAAGATGTGCCAAGGTTGGACAGCATCCGTATTGTCGCAAAACCGAAACGCCGCCCTCCCGTAAATGAATCGGCGTTGTGCAGGGAAAAACCTCTAACGTCTCCCGGTCGATCAGTACGCAATCGTCGGTCAGGTATCCGAACCCATTCTGCGTTAAAAAGGTTGTCAAGGTCGTCTTGCCCGAGGTGGTGGCGGCAAGGAACACGTATGCACCTCCGTCGTGCACCACGGCGGCTCCGTGCAACGCCAGCACGCGGGGAGAAAATTGCCTGCAGGTGACGATCTCCCGAGCAAGACACCCCAAAGGGGAGTTAAAGTAGAGTTCTTTGCCTTTCCACGAAATGTGGTAATGGCTTGTGGTGAAATCCCGCATCACGTAAAAACAAGGAGTATCCGAATCTCCATCATCTACACAATAGCGGCCGTATTTCAGTCTTAGATTCGTGAGGAGCGCCTTATCCTCCGTTTCTACGCAAAACGACGTTTGAAAGGGGCAGGAAATCCATTGTTTCATATCAAATCCTCAATTTTATCAATGGTATAATTGGGTTTATTCTTTGCAAAGAATTTTCATTCCGTCTTCAGTAATACTGATGGCTTGAACATTCCAATAAGGAGAAATCCCCGTGAGCATAGACGGCAGCACAATTTTTCTTAAAAAGAGATGATTTTTGAACGTCTCAAGGTCGTTAGAGCCTATGTGAAGAATGCTATTCGACGGATTTTCAGGATTGGGGATTACTTGCAACACACAATATTTCCCTGTATACGTTTCGTCATCAACTTTATAGCCTGCATCAAAGAGATGAACCGGTAAATCCAACCTCCGACCGCCAATTTCGTCGACATTTATAAGAACTAAGTTTTGTTTTTGTTCTTCGTCAAAGAATTCAGTAACAGCATAGGACGGGAATTTCACCTGTAATTTGGGGGAAAACGACATGGCTTCCGGCTTCGCAAAATTTTCTGCGATCTCGCTTGCAATACTGCTCCCGTCATGGACGATCCGTAACGGTCCGTAGTATACGTCCAAAAGTCCTGTTCCTTTTCGTGTTTGGCTTAAAGCAACTTCCTGCGCAAGGTGGAATTGTCCCCCATTCCGCACAAACCGAAGCATTTTTGTTTTTTCACAGGGGATTCGGACTCCATTAATTTCCACGGTGAATGATTTCTCCATCTGAGGAGGAACATTAATAGAAAAATCGTCACAACAAAGTAAGCGGATCCGTATATTTCGAGAATCCACAATCTCACCCTTTACGCTTGCAGTCATCTTATCTCTGCGAATAGAGTTGAGTGTAATCCAAAAACTTTTATTGAATCGCAGCCGGCTCGTCGAAAATCGTACCTTTTGAGGATATTCAGGGGATTCCGCCTTCAAATGTTGAAAATTCTCTGCACGGTACAAATAATACTGCATATAATTGTGAGTTGCTTTTTGAATCTTAACGAATTGATTGTTTTTAATTTTTTTAAAAACTTTAACATATTTATAATCTTCACTATTCCAATAATAAGATCGGCACAAGCAATGATCTAAGTTTTTTATTCTTCCAGAATCGGGCATAGACTCAACGCTGCATATATACGTAGCCAGATCTGGGTGATTTTGACAATAACTCCAAATTGCAAATCCGTTATTACAGAACCCATACCAATAAATTCTTCGATCATTATAGGCATAAATTTTTCTTACTTCGGAAAGAGCCTCCGTAATTAAAGATTCACTAACGGCATTTCCTGTGGAAAAACCTGCCACCGAAATATCGATCAGAATCAAATCAGAATGATTCTTCAGCAGATGTGCAACCCTCACTCCCAAGGAGTTCCCCGTTGGATTCACAAACACCACCAGCCCCGGATTCTTCACGCTCAACTTGGGCGGGGTGCAAATGCGGATTTTCCGATATTGCAAATCATAGGCAGACCGATAGTAAATCAACGTATTGTTTTCCTGCAAATAATAAGGTATTTCGCTGGCTTCCATTTGTTTTAAGTACTTGTCCAGTTTGAATAGCGCCGCCGCTTCTCCCAAAGAAGGAGGATTGGTTTTATCAAAGAAACGGTTGTATTCGTTATATAAGAAATTTCGCGTATATTCTTCCTTCGTTTTCAGAGCCTCTGCCCACCGTTGCCGCAGAACCTCCTTTTCCTCGGAGTATTCCCGCACCAAAACCATCTGCTTTCGGGTTGTGGAGGTTCCGTCCGTAAAGAAGATCTCCAACAACAAATGGAGCCGCACGGTTTGAGGCGAGTTGACCTTTAGTTCTTCCGTGGAAAATGTCAGCGGAACTCCGGGTTCTGCAGGCACCGTAGTAAGCAAATTCCCGAAATCGTCCGAAACCGAAACGGAAGCGGATTGAATGATCCTATAACACCGGGGAACAAATATGCAGGAGCAATTCGATTCTCGACAATCGGAGGTTTGGAAAAATTGAATCCCTTTTTCATATTCCAGACAGGTTCCGCAAAGAAAGGACTTAGGGTTCTTTTCCTCTTCTGACTGTAAAACAATTCGGTTGTTGAAATCATAATATTTAGGATTGGAAAGATTCACTTCAAAAACCAGCGTGTTTTCTCCCGGTTGAAAATTCAAATAGAAGGTAAACAGCTCAAATCCGGTATTGGCTCCAACATACAATCCGTTCAGCCAAATTTTATAAGTGGAATGGCTTATGGTAGAAAACAAAACTTCCTGCGCCGCGTCAACTTGAAACTTCGTATAGATGAACCGGATTTCTTTCAGCTTTTCGGGATCCTGAAAATACAACGCCTTTGTTTTGGCGAACTTGACCCGGACTGGGTCCTCAGAGAACTCCAGATCCGGGATCTGATGATTGATATATGAAAACCCTGAGAGAGTTTCCGGTTTTTTTGCGGGAGCATAATAATAATCTGAAAGAATGATAGGATCTTTTGACAACTTTTGCATATAAAACCTTCCTTTTGATTTAATATATCCCATTGTATTATTTGACTGTATCAGGCTTCAAACAAAGACGATTTGCTCAATGTACGCAACTCGATCTTGCTGCTCAAAATTGGAGACACAGGAACACAAAGATCGTCAAGCAAGTGTAAGAAATACTTGAAAGCGCCCGTTTTCAATAATAATTTTCTTAACATGCTATTTTTATAGTATTTTTACTTCCATTATACCGCAAAAACATGCAAAATTCCATATATTATAACAAATATTCAATAAAAATTTCGATTTCAAATTAAAAGCACCTCGAAAAACAGATGAATTTGTAAAAACATCATAGCTATGTTACTATTTTTTAACATTGTCGAATTTTCACTTGACTTTTTCGCCTAAATTTAGTATACTGTGAATATAAAAGTCTATCATTATAGATTAAGGCGGTGAATTACTTGAAGACGTTGAAATTTATTAAGGGTCCCGGATACCTTTACGACTTGATTTCATTATTTGTATTATACTTTAACCAAAACGTTTTTCTTTCAGAACAGGTGAATCAAAACAAAGCCGTTGAAGATACCGAACATTTCAACCGAGTATTGAATACGGTTGAGAAAATACCGGAAGAATTGAGAGTTTTTTTTCAATTAAAGGAAGATCAGCGATGTTTCTCTACCTCTTTCTTCTTCCACAACCATATAGAAAAGGTTCTTTTAGACCCCGGGAT
>JAZNDV010000019.1:0-3068 GCA_045588285.1 Eubacteriales bacterium | reverse complement strand
CCTTCTTCTGCGTTTTTCCGGTATACCGTTGCCACTTCGTAAAGATGGGCGGCGGGGATACGGTTGTTGTAATTGTTTGCCAAAACGTCCAGCATGGAGGGCAGGGCGGTGGTGCGCATGACGGAAGTATCTTCTCCCAATGGGTTTTTGATCTTCAGATAATTGCGTTTTTCGTCTTTTTCGTCCAGGAGGATCTTATCCAAACCTTTGGGGGAGACGAAGGAGTAGGTTTCGATTTCGCTGAATCCGACGGAACGCAGAGCGGTCCGCAGATTCTTTTCAAATTTCTGTTCTTCCGTCAACCCCCCGGATTTGATGTCAGCGGAGAAGGAGAAGGAGGGAATATTGTCGTAGCCGTAGAACCGGGCAACTTCTTCCGAAATGTCGTATTTGTTTTCCACGTCGGATCGGAAGGAGGGAACGGTGACGGTTCCGGCGGTAAGATCCACGGAGAATCCCACCCGTTCCAGCAATTCCTTGATCATTTCGTCGGTGGCGTTCACGTTGACGTAATGGCGGATCCAATCGGCTTCCAGAGGGATCTGACGGAGGACTTTGCTGCTGTAATCTTCGTCGATCACGTCGCAGGAAACTTTTCCTGCCCCAAGTTCTTCCACCAATTCACAAGCCCGGTTCAGGGCGGTGACGGTCATTTGGGGATCCAGGTTCTTTTCAAAGTGGGCGGAAGCCTCGGTGCGCATCCCCAGTTTTTTTGCGGTACGACGGACGGAAGCCCCGAAAAAGTTTGCGGACTCAAAGACGACGGTAACGGTGTTTTCGCTAATTTCGCTGTTCGCGCCCCCCATAACCCCGGCGACGGCGACGGGTTTCACGTCGTCGGCGATGACCAGCATGTCAGAATCCAGCGCCCGGTCCTGATCGTCCAGCGTTTTCATCACTTCGCCGTCTTTTGCTCTGCGGACGGTGATGTGTCCGCCGTCCAGACAGGCGTAATCGAAGGCGTGCATGGGTTGACCGTATTCCATCATGACGTAGTTGGTGATGTCAACGATATTGTTGATGGCACGGATTCCGCAGGCGCGAAGCCGTTCTACCATCCACATGGGAGAGGGAGCGATCTTCACGTCGGTGACGATGCGGGCGGAATAACGGGGGCACAGATCTTTGTCTTCAACGGTGACTTTCAGATACTTTTCCGCCTCTTCGCCTTCGCCTTTGACTTCCGGCTCCTTTACGGTCAACGGAAGACGGAAGGTTCCGGCGGCTTCTCTCGCTACCCCGATCATGGAGAGACAATCGGGACGGTTGGTCATGATATCGGCTTCAAATACCGTATCGTCCAACCCCAGCTGTTCCCGGATATCGCGTCCGACCACTCCTTCCTTCAAAATCAGGAGTCCATCGGAAATTGCGTCGGGATAATCGTTGACGGTCAGCCCCAATTCTTCCACGCCGCAGAACATTCCGTTGGAGACGACTCCCCGGAGCTTTCCCCGTTCGATCTTCGTTCCGTCGGGAAGGGTGGATTTATGTTTTGCCAGGGGAACCAGATCCCCGACCTTCATGTTTTTTGCCCCGGTGACGATCTGCAGAGGTTCGTCTTCCCCCGCGTCGACCATGCAGACTACAAGCTTGTCCGCGTTTGGGTGCTGTTCAATGGAGAGGATCTTACAAACGACCACGTTGCTGATTCCTTCGTCCATTCTGCGGAAACCCTTGATTTCGGTTCCGGTCATATTCAGTTCGTGGGCGACGGTCTTGTCCGGCGCGTCCACGGGAGTATATTCTTTCAACCAACGGTAGGATACGTTCATTTCAGTTTACCTTCTTTCGTCCGATTAAAACATATTCAAAAAACGGACGTCGTTATCGTAGAACATCCGGATATCGTCCACTCCGTAGCGTCCCATCACGAGCCGCTCCAGCCCCATGCCGAAGGCAAAGCCGGAATAAACTTCGGGATCAATGCCGCAGTGGGCAAGAACTTTTGGGTTCACCATGCCGGCACCGCCGATTTCGATCCAGCCTTCGTTCTTGCAGAATTTACAACCCTCGCCCCCGCATTTGAAACAGGAGATGGAGATCTCCGCCGAAGGTTCGGTGAAGGGGAAGAAGTCGGGACGGATCCGGGTTTTGGTTTCCGGTCCGAAGAGCTTTTTGGAGATCAGTTCCAAAGAGCCTTTCAGGTGCGCCATGGTGATCCCCTTATCTACAACCAATCCTTCGATCTGATGGAAAATAGGGGAGTGGGTGGCGTCTACTTCGTCAATACGGAAGACCCGGCCGGGCGAAATGACCCGAATGGGCGGCTGCGTATGTTCCATGACCCGAACCTGTACCGAAGATGTTTGGGTTCTTAAAAGCATTTCGGGAGAGAAGTAGAAGGTGTCCTGCGTATCTCTGGCAGGGTGATCCTGAGGAATGTTCAAGGCTTCGAAGTTGTAGTAGTCATATTCCACTTCCGGACCGGACGCAATGGAAAAGCCCATGCTGATAAAGGCGTCTTTGATTTCGTCCAGTACCAGATTCAGGGGGTGTTGTTTTCCGATGGTTCTCTTGTTTCCGGGCAAGGTTACGTCCAGGGATTCTTTTTCCAATCGGAGGTTCAGCTCCGCTTGTTCCAGGATCGTCTTTTTCTTGCGGATTTCCGCGTCAATAAAGGTGCGTACTTCGTTTGCGATCTGTCCGATGACGGGACGTTCTTCGGGGCTCAGTTTCCCCATTTGAGATAAAAGGGCGGTCAATTCCCCCTTCTTTCCGGCAAAACGGACGCGGACCGCTTCCAATTCTTCCGACGTGGTCGCTTGGTCCAGGGCTTGCTTCGCCTGTTCTCTGATTGAATAAAGTTGTTCTTTCATGTTCTGCCACCTTTTACAATCCGCACGGGCATGCGGTAATTTATACGATTTATTCTATATTATAACATACTCCGCGCAAAAAAGCAAGTCGCAAGCCGTACTTTTTTATGACAATTCCTTGGTTTTTTCTTGCGTTAAGTTGAAGAAAGTCAGCAGAAATCTATGGAAGTTCAGCCCTTTTCAGCTTAAGGCGGCGCACATGGTCAGAAGATCCCGAAATTTAGGATATTGTCTTGGGTCTGCGCCGGG